>NZ_JBEZDJ010000011.1:152930-247778 GCF_040648275.1 Micromonospora sp. NPDC049171 | reverse complement strand
CCCGCCCCCGCCAGACGCTCGACTGGGCAACCCCAGCCGAACGCCTGGACCACCTCATCGCTACCTAACGATTGCACTCACCCCTTGACCCCAAGGACGACACGCGCGGACATCCCCATGATCAACGCGCCGGGTTGGGGTGGGTGGGGTGGAGGATGGCGGGATGGGACGGGCAACTGATCGGCGCGGCGTACTTCGGATCGACCTGGACGCTGCGACCGCCGGTCGCGGGTCCATCCGTCGGCCGGACACGCTGGCGGTGGAGGAGCCGCTGGAGATTCGGGTCGGCGCCGCCGGCCCCGGCCGGCGACAGCCCCTCGCCGTGACCATGCGTACCCCCGGCGACGACCTGGACCTGGCCATCGGGTTCCTCCTGACCGAAGGGCTGATCCGGTCGACCGACGACGTGTTGACCGCACAGCTCTGCGCTGGCGCGGAGACGCCGAACACGTACAACGTGGTGGACGTGGTGCTCGCCCCCGGCGTGCCGGAACCGACCACCGACCCGTCCCGGAACTTCTACACGACCAGTTCCTGCGGAGTCTGCGGCAAGGCCAGCATCGACGCGATCCGCACCCGGTCACAGTTCCCGGTCTCCGCCGATCCGCTCAGCGTGTCGGCCACGCTCCTCGCCGACCTGCCCGACCGACTTCGCGCCGCCCAGCGTGGCTTCGACCGGACCGGCGGGCTGCACGCGGCGGGCCTGTTCACCCCCGGCGGAGAGCTGGTGGTGCTGCGGGAGGACGTGGGCCGGCACAACGCGGTGGACAAGGTGATCGGCTGGGCCGTGCGGGAACGTCGACTGCCACTGGCTGGACACCTGCTGCTGGTCTCCGGCCGGGCCAGCTTCGAGCTGACCCAGAAGGCGTGGATGGCCGGGTTGCCGCTGCTGGCGGCGGTGTCCGCCCCGAGCACACTCGCCGCCGAACTGGCCGACGAGGCCGGGATGACGCTCGTCGGTTTCCTGCGCGGCCGGACCATGAACGTCTACACCGGCCCACACCGCATCACGCTGGAGCAGCCGGCCTGACGCCTCCACCCGCGCCGATCTTGCACTTTCTGTCCGCCCACAGTGGCGACCGAGAGTGCAAGATCGGCGTTCCGGTCGGTGAGCTCACCGACCGATCCGGTCGATCAGGTCGAACAGGGCCAGCCGCGCGGCGGCGTCGCGAGCGATCAGGAAGCCGGCGATGCCGAGGATCCAACCCAACGCACCGCCCGCCTTCGAGACGATCCACGCGTTGAGGCGGGCCAGCACCGGCTCGACAAGCGCCGGGCGGGCCACCCTGGCACCCAGCAACACCACCGCTGGCAGCACCATGACCAGGCAGTATCCGGCGAGCAGCGCCACCACGGCCACCGCGCCCACCCCCGAGGTCGCCAACAGACCCACCGCGCCGAGGTACGGGAGCATCGTCGCCACCTCGGCGAGCGCGGCGAGTAGCGCCAGCCCGACCAGCCAGCGGGCCGAGGAGTCGCCGGCGGTGGCCCGGTCCCGCCACCGCAGCACTCCACCGGTACGGGGGCGCCGCTTGCCGTCGTAGCGGAAGCTGAGCGCCAGCATCGCGACGCCCAGCACGAGTTGCGCCCAGAGGACAGCCCGGTTGTCCAGAGCACCGCCCAGCGCATCGCCCAACCTGCTGCCGCCCCACACCAGCAGCAGCCCCACCGCGAGATAGAACGCCGCGACGGTGGCGAGGTAGCCCAGGATCCGGCGGGCGTTGACCGGCCCGGGGGCGAGCAACAGCCAGACCGGGATGAAGAGGGTGCCGATGCTGGTGCTGTCCACCAACGCCAGCCCGGCCAGCGAGAGCAGCAGTTCGGGGGTCACCCGACCATTGTCGGCCGGCTCGCGCCCCGCCGAGTCGGCCGCGATCAGGAGAAACGCGTACATCCTTCGACGGAGGGCTGCGCACGGACGCGCACGGGGCGATCGCCCTCGGGGGACGAGTGATGAGCGGCGCGGCGGGCTGTCGCAGGCTCGCCCTGGCACGCACTCGCCCATGATCGACTCGGGTTTGCTGATACCGCGGTGTCCTGGTGGCGGGGACACCCCGACTTTCAGGAAACCGGGTCGATCATTGATCAATCGACAGACCGCCGGCTGTGCGGCGACGATCTCGACGGCCCCGCGGCGTCTCTCCGGGCGCGGTCGAGCACCCATCCAAGGAACCGTTCGGCGTACACCGCGGGCTTGGGATCTAGACCCAGCTTGAACGCATCCGTCAGCGCCTCCACGGCAAGCGTGTGCAGCAGCAGCGCGAGGCCGTCAAAATCGCGTTCCCACCGTCGCAGCAGCGCCAGCCGCGCGGGAGAGCACGGCCAGGGGGCGCCGCATGTCGTACAGCGCCAGTGCGGGTGACCGGGGTAGTGCGGCCGCGGGATCATCCGACGCGCAGTGGGGTGCGGACGACGGGCCGGCGGGCGATCGGCCTCGTTGGCGCGGGGTTCGGGGGCTCGCTCACGACGCGCACGCCCTCGCGCCGGACGTACAGTTCGCGTCTCGCCCGCGCGTCGCCCGTCGGACTCAGCTCGTAGCCGTCGACCCAGACCCACCCGTCGTACGTGATCCAATCCAACTCGCGAATGATGCGCACACGAATCGGGCGCATGAATTGGACGCTCGCGGCGGTGGTCAGCTCGATGATTTGACCCGCCCGCATCTTCCCGGTCATCGCGGCACCGAACGGCAGTCAAGGACACGGTTGGCGCGTAAGTCTGGGCGCGGCGGGGGCCATGGGGTTGGCGGGCACTGGACGGGTGTGGGTGCGGGTACGGGTTTCGGTGCGGGTCGATCCTCGGGCATGCCTTCCCCTCCCATTGATTAGGAGGGGCCGCCCCTGAGTGCTCGCCCACGGGGCGGCCCCGGGCTGACACCGCCGCCGGGCTGCGCCTCCACCAGCGGTGCCGCTTACCCGACACGGTTTCAGCGGGTGCAGGACGCCTATACCGTCCGTATGCGACCATCGAGGGACGTCTAGGAAAGGTCCCCTTGCGATGACGCGAAACGACGTCCTTGGACACGCCCTGAGATCGGCGGGTCTGACCGTTGCTGACCTCGCCGCGAAGTGCGATGTGGACGCCAAGACGGTGGAGCGGTGGATTAGCAGGGGTCGAGTCCCTCACCCCCGCTCCCGGATGCGGGCCGCCGGGGTGCTGGGTCAGGATGTAGAGGTGCTATGGCCCGAGGTCGTTCGCCGCGCAATCAAAGTTGGATCCGACCGTGAACTGGTCGGCGTGTACGCACGCCGCTCCGACCTTCCAAGTTCGCTGTTCCGAGAGTTGATCAACAGAGCGAGTACGCGGTTGTGGTTCGGCGGATACACGAGCTATTTCGTGTGGCTTGAGGTACCTAACGCCGCCGCCGCCCTCGGCGCGAAGGCCCAGGGCGGAGCCGATGTGCGCTTCCTCCTGGGTGACCCGCGAAGCGATGTCACCACCGCGCGGGAGCGGATCGAGGCGACTCCCCTCACGCTCGCGACCCGCATAGCGATGACACAAGCGGAGATCGCCAAGTCTCCGGAACCTCTTGCGGTCCGGCTGTCAGAACGACACGTTGCCATGTCTGTCTGGATCTTCGATGACGAGGCGATCGTGGCAACACACATCGGCGCGGGGCTCGGGCAGGACTCAGTGACGATGCATCTCCGACGCAGGGAGTCCGGCGGCCCGTTCGATCGTTACGTGGAGCACTTCGAGTCCCTGTGGGACGCCGCCGGGGCGGCGTAGCTGCGCTGATGGCTAGCCCGGTCGCTCCCTGACCCGTGATCGACTCGGGTTTGCTGATACCGCGGTGTCCCGGTGGCGGGGATGCCCCGACTTTCAGGAAACCGAGTCGATCAACTTCCGAGGTGCCGGGCCGGACGACCCCGACGCGCCGAGCCGGACGGCTCCCGTGCCGGGCCGGGCGGCGACCGGGAACCGGCTGGTCAGCGGCGGCGACGTCGCCTTCTCTTGCGGGGGCGGATGACCCCGGGCATGCCCTCCGACGGCCAACCGTCCAGCTCGGATGGGGGCACACCGCGCCGGAGCATGTCGTCCAACAGCACGGCGAGCGAGTAGTGGGGGTGCAGGCTCAGCGTGCGCTCCAGTGCCACCGCCGCCAACGCCCCCTGCCCTGCGCGCCAGGCCGCGAACGCCAGCAACGCACCTGGGGCGGCGACCAACTCCGGCTCGGCTCGGCGCAGCACGTCGGTCCAGAGGGCGATGTCCCGGTCTCGGCCGTCGGTGCGTTCCCAGGCGTGATCCCGGACCGGCAGGTGGGTCATCAGCAGGCTCAGCCAGGCCACCTCGTCGTCGTCGAGCCGCTCACCGCGACGCTGTCGACGCTGGGCCTCGCGGACCGCTTCGAGCCCGGCGGTGCCCACCGCCCGACTGCCGAGCAGGTCACTCTCGGCCGCCTGTTTGAGCACCTCGGTCAGGCGCAGGCGGGCGCGGGCGGTGGCCGCACGCGCGGCGTCCCGGGCCGGCCCGTCCACCGGTGCCACCTGCGCCACCAGGGCGGCCCGGTCGGGGAGCGCGACCTGGCCGGCGAAGACCGCCGCGGCGGTCACCGGATTGGCGGCCGGGTCGTAGTGTCGGCCCTCGGGTGGGCAGCAGTCGGGCTCGGTGCAGAGGTAGGACCACCACCGGTCTCCGGTCACCCGCAGCGCGTCGAGCACCTCCATCCCGCCGGCGCTCAGTGCGGCGCGCACCGCGTCGACGGCCGGTGTCACCCGATCGGATGGCCCGTAGCCGACCACGGTGGCGGCCTCCGCACCCTGCCGGCGGATCACTCCGGCCAGGTGCCGGGCCCGCTCGACCAGGTCGGTCGACGGGTCGGGCAGGTCCGCGCGGGCGGCGAAGATGATCTGCCGGCCGAGCATCGCGACCGCGACCACGCTGTCGGCGGGGTGGAAGCCGAGCAGGTACGGTACGGCGGCGATCAGGTCGGCGGGCGAGCGGACGGCGAGCTGGGGGCGGTCGGTCGAGGCCATGTCGGAAGCCTGCGGCGGGCCTGCCCGGCTCAACAGCCCCTGTGGATGACACGCGGTTTATCCACAGTTGCGGAACGTGTTTCCGCTGCTCGCTGCGTTTCACGGGTGCCGAAAGAGGCCCGATGTCCTCGGGCGACACCGTGGTGTCACAGGAAGCGGTTACCGTGCGCTGATGGACCTGGCGTACCTGCGCGCGCACCCGGCACACCTGCCGACCTTCCGGACCCATCAGCGGATCCGGGAGACGCCGGTCGCCGGTGGGCACATCTGCGCCGCCGCCCGGCTCACCCTGGAGGACGGCCACTCGGTCTTCGCCAAGTCCTGGCCCGAGGGGGCGGGCCAACCGGCCCCGGCGGGTTTCTTCGCCGCCGAGGCGGCCGGGTTGCGCTGGCTGCGGGAGGCCGGGGCGGTCGCCGTACCCGAGGTGATCGTGGCGTTGCCTGACCTGCTGGCGCTCGACTGGGTCGAGCCCGGCGAGCCGACGCCGGAGGCCGCGGCACGCTTCGGCCGGGAGTTGGCCAACCTGCACCGGGCGGGGTCAGCGACCTTCGGGGCGACCTGGCCGGGGTTCATCGGGTCGCTCCCCCAGGACAACACCCCCACCGACGGGCCGTGGTCGACGTGGTTCGCCGAGCGGCGCCTCTTTCCCTACCTGCGGCGCTCGGTCGACGGTGGCGCCCTGACCAGCGCCGACGCCCGGCTGGTCGAGCAGGTGATCGGTCGGCTCGGTGAGTTCGGCGGTGACGAGCCGCCCGCTCGCATCCACGGCGACCTGTGGCCGGGCAACGTGCTGTGGGGCGCCGACGACCGGGCCTGGCTGATCGACCCGGCGGCGCACGGCGGGCACCGGGAGACGGATCTGGCCCAGCTCGCGCTCTTAGGCGGCATCCCCCACCTGGGTCGGGTGCTGGCCGCCTACCGGGAGAGTTGGCCGTTGCCGGACGGCTGGCGCGACCGGGTGCCACTGCATCAACTGCATCTGCTGCTCGTGCACACCGCGCTCTTCGGTGGCGGTTACCGGGACGCGGTCCTTCAGGCCGCCCGCGCCGTCCCGGCCCGGGTCGAACGCGCTACGGTCGACAGGTGAGCGTCACCCCGGGGGCCGATGGCGTCCTCGTCGACCGGTACGGCCGCGTCGCCCGTGACCTGCGTGTGTCCCTCACCGACAAGTGCAACCTGCGCTGCACCTACTGCATGCCGGCGGAGGGGTTGCCCTGGCTGGCCGGCCCCGACCTACTGACCGACGAGGAGATCGTCCGGCTGGTCCGGGTGGCCGTCGAGCGGCTCGGTGTGACCGAGGTGCGGTTCACCGGCGGTGAGCCGCTGATCCGGCCCGGGCTGGTCGGCATCGTGAGCGCGGTTGCCGCGTTGCGGCCCCGCCCCCGGGTCTCGCTGACCACCAACGGCATCGGGCTGGACCGACTGGCTCCGGCGTTGCGTACGGCCGGCCTGGACCGGGTGAACGTCTCACTCGACACTCTGGACCCGGGCCGGTTCACCCAGCTCACCCGCCGCCCCCGCCTCGACGCGGTGCTGGCCGGGCTCGCCGGGGCGGCCGCCGCCGGGCTCAGCCCTGTAAAAATCAATTCTGTGCTGATGCGCGGTGTCAACGAGGACGAGGCGCCGGCCCTGCTCCGCTTCGCCGTCGAGCACGACTACCAACTGCGGATCATCGAGCAGATGCCGTTGGACGCCCAACACGGCTGGGACCGCGACACCATGGTCACCGCGGAGGAGATCCTGACCTCCCTGCGTACCGTCTTCGAGTTGAGCCCCGACCCCACCGAGCGCGGCGCGGCACCGGCGGAGACCTGGCTGGTCGACGGAGGTCCCGCCCGGGTCGGCGTGATCGCCAGCGTCACCCGACCGTTCTGCGGTGACTGCGACCGCACCCGGCTCACGGCGGACGGCCAGGTCCGTGCCTGTCTCTTCGCCACCGAGGAGTCCGACCTGCGCGCGGCGCTGCGCACCGGCGCGGACGACGACGAGTTGGCCCGACGCTGGCGCACCGCGATGTGGGGCAAGCGCGCCGGGCACGGCATCGACGACCCGACCTTCCTCCAGCCGACCCGGCCGATGTCCGCGATCGGGGGTTGAGGCGTGGCTCCGACACGATTGACCGTCCGCTACTTCGCGGGTGCCCGCGCCGCTGCCGGGCACGCCGAGGAGGTCCTGCCCGCCGGCCGGTCGCTGGACGACCTCACCGCCGAGCTGGTGCGGCGACACGGTGATCGACTCGCCGCCGTGCTGCGAGTGGCGAGTTTTCTGGTGGATGGCGTCACCTGTCATGATCGTGAAGCGCCCCTGCCGGCCGGGGCCACGATCGACGTTCTGCCCCCGTTCGCGGGCGGCTGAGGAGGCGCACATGTTGGCGGTTCTGGGGTTCGTGGCCGTCCTGGCGCTGACCACCGGTCTCATCCACCTCTACCTGTGGAAGCGACTCGTTCGGGACACCACAGGTCCGGGCCGCTGGCGGCGGGTCGGCGGGATCGCCGCACTGGTGCTGGCGCTGCTCGTGCCGGCCACCCTCATCGGGACGCAGGCCGGGCTCTACTGGCTCGCCTGGCCGGGCTACCTGTGGCTCGCCGTGATGTTCTACCTGCTCGTCGTGCTTGTCGTGCTCGAAGTGCCAATGCTCGTCACCCGGCTGGTGCTGCGCCGCCGGCTCGCCGCCGCCGAGCCGACCACCGCCGCACCCGAGCCGGTGCTCGTCCCCAGCGCCGAGCCGACCACCACCGCGCCGACCACCGCCGCACCCGAGCCGGTGCTGGTGGGCGCGGCCGGGCCGCCCGAGCCGCCGGCCGCCGGTGCCGTCACGGCCGCGGACCACGACCCGGGCCGCCGGCTGCTGCTGGCCCGTGGGGCGGCCATCTTCGCCGGTCTCACCGCCACCGGCATCACCGGGTACGGCGTTCGCACCGCCCTCGGCCCACCACGACTCGACCGGGTGCAGATCCCCCTCGCCAAGCTCCCCCGCAGCATGGACGGCCTGCGCATCGCGACCGTCTCGGACATCCACCTCGGCCCGTTGCGCGGCCGGGCGCACACCGAGCGGATCGTCGCCGCGATCAACCGGCTCGACGCCGATCTGGTCGCGGTGGTCGGAGACCTGGTCGACGGCTCGGTCGCCGAGCTCGGCTCGGCCGCCGCGCCCCTTCGCGACCTGCGCTCCCGCTACGGCAACTTCTTCGTCACCGGTAACCACGAGTACTACTCCGGCGTGGAGGAGTGGGTCCAGGAGGTCGACCGGCTCGGCCTGCGGGTGCTGCAGAACCAGCGGCAGGAGATCCGGGCCCGGGGCGGCGTGCTCGACCTGGCCGGCGTGAACGACCTGGACGCCACGGGCACCACCGGCCTCGCCGCCGGGCCCGACTTCGCCGCCGCCCTCGGTGACCGCGACCCGAGCCGTCCGGTGGTGCTGCTCGCCCATCAGCCGCTGGCGGCCGTCGAGGCGGCCCACTACGGCGTCGACCTGCAACTGTCCGGGCACACCCACGGTGGTCAGGTAGTGCCGTTCAACCTGGTCGTCCGGCTGGCGCAGCCGGTGGTCAGCGGCCTCGGCGAGGTCGACGGCACCAAGGTCTACGTGACGAACGGCGCCGGCTTCTGGGGGCCGCCGGTCCGGGTCGGTGCGGAGCCGCAGATCAGTCTTGTGGAGTTGCGCTCGGCATAGCGGACGTCACGTCCGCGCGTGGCGGCAGGCGGCCGGCGCGGCGGGCGTGACAGGATGCGGCGTGCCCCCGTTCAGTGCCGTACCCTCCGGTGGCCTCTCGCCATTCGTCGCGGACCTGCACATCCACTCGAAATACTCGCGCGCGTGCAGCCGTGACCTCACCCTGCCGACCCTCGGGTGGTGGGCGCGTCGCAAGGGCATCGGTCTGCTCGGCACCGGCGACTTCACCCACCCCGCCTGGTACGACCACCTGCGGGAGACCCTGCGTCCGGCGGAACCGGGGCTGTACCGGCTCGACGCCGAGGCGGAACGGGACATCGCCCGCCGGCTGCCGCCGCGACTCGCCTCGACGGCGGAGGCGGACCCGGTCCGGTTCATGCTGAGCGTGGAGATCTCCACGATCTACAAGCGGGACGACCGGACCCGCAAGGTGCATCACCTGGTCTACCTGCCGGATCTCGACGCGGTGGCCCGGTTCAACACCGCCCTCGGCCGGATCGGCAACCTCGGCTCGGACGGCCGGCCGATCCTCGGTCTGGACTCCCGCGACCTGCTGGAGATCACCCTGGAGGCCAGCCCGGACGGCTACCTGGTCCCGGCGCACATCTGGACGCCGTGGTTCTCCGCGCTGGGCTCGAAATCCGGCTTCGACGCGATCGCGGACTGCTACGCCGACCTTGCCGACCACATCTTCGCCGTGGAGACCGGCCTCTCCTCCGACCCGGCGATGAACTGGCGGGTCGGCAGCCTGGACGGCTACCAACTGGTCTCCAACTCGGACGCGCACTCGCCGCCGGCCCTGGGCCGGGAGGCGACAGTGCTGACCAGCGAACGGGACTACTTCGCCGTCCGGGAGGCGCTGCGGACCGGTGACGGTCTGGCCGGCACCATCGAGTTCTTCCCGGAGGAGGGCAAGTACCACGCGGACGGGCACCGGCTCTGCGGGGTCAACTGGTCCCCGGAGCGGACCCGGGCCGCCGGAGGGCGCTGCCCCGAGTGCGGCAAGCCACTCACCGTGGGCGTCCTCAGCCGGATCGAGGAGCTGGCCGACCGCCCGGCGGGGCACCGGCCGGCACAGGCTCGGGACGTCACCCACCTCGTCCCGCTGGCCGAGATCCTCGGCGAGATCAACAAGGTGGGCGCCCGGTCGAAGAAGGTCGAGGGGCGACTCAACGAGCTGGTCGCCGCGCTCGGCCCGGAGCTGGAAATCCTGACCACGACGCCGCTGGCCGACATCGCGCAGGCCGGCGGTGAGCTGCTCGCGGAGGGCATCGGTCGGCTGCGCCGAGGCGAGGTGCGTCGGGTGCCGGGCTACGACGGCGAGTACGGGGTGATCACGCTCTTCGACCCGGCGGAGGTGGGCGCCAGCTCCGGCGCGGCACAGGAGACGCTTTTCGACGTACCGGTGCCGGCGCAGCGTCGACCGGCGGAGCCGGCGGCCCGCCCGACGGCCAAGCGCCCGGCGGCGGCAAAGGCGGAGCCGAAGCGTAAGCCGGCCCCGGCTCCCGCACCGCCGATCGCGTCGCCGCCGTCCCCCCACGAGCCGTTCGAGCCGATGCTCTCCGGCATGGAGGAGGTCGGCACCGGCCTGCTGGACCGGCTGGACGCGATGCAGCGGGTGGCCGCCTCCGCACCCGGCGGGCCGCTGCTGATCGTGGCCGGGCCGGGCACCGGCAAGACCAGGACGCTCACGCACCGGATCGCGTACCTCTGCGCGGAGCTGAACGTCTTTCCCGAGCACTGCCTCGCGATCACGTTCACCCGTCGGGCCGCCGAGGAGCTGCGACACCGCCTCGACGGCCTGCTCGGCCCGGTCGCCGAGGACGTCACAGTGGGCACGTTCCACGCGCTGGGCCTGACCATCCTGCGCGAGAACGCCGACACGGCGGGCCTGCCCGCCGACTTCCGCATCGCCGACGACGCCGAGCGGGCGGCGGCCCGGTCCGAGGCCGGCGACGACGTCGCCAGCTATACGACGCTGCTGCGCAAGCAGGACCTGGTCGACCTGGACGAGCTGGTCACCCTGCCGGTGGAGCTGCTGCGGGCCGACCGGAAGCTGGTCGAGCGCTACCGGGACCGCTGGCGCTGGATCTTCGTCGACGAGTACCAGGACGTCGACGAGGTGCAGTACGAGCTGCTGCGGCTGCTCAGCCCGGCGGACGGCAACCTCTGCGCGATCGGCGACCCGGACCAGGCGATCTACTCGTTCCGGGGTGCCGACGTCGGCTACTTCCTGCGCTTCTCCGAGGACTTCACGGACGCCCGGTTGGTCCGGCTCAACCGCAACTACCGCTCGTCGGCGCCGATCCTGGCCGCCGCCGTGCAGGCCATCGCACCGTCCTCGCTGGTCCGTGGCCGGCGGCTGGATCCGGCCCGACTCGACCCGGAGGCCCCGCTGGTCGGGCGCTACCCGGCGGCATCGGTCGCCGAGGAGGCCGACTTCGTGGTGCGCACGGTCGACGAGCTGGTCGGCGGGCTGTCCCACCGTTCGCTGGACTCGGGCCGGATCGACGGCCGGTCCACCTCGCTGTCGTTCTCCGACATCGCCGTGCTGTACCGCACCGACGCGCAGGCCGCACCCATCGTCGACGCGCTGGCCCGTGCCAACATCCCGGTGCAGAAGCGGTCCCACGACCGGCTGCGGGACCGGCCCGGGGTGGCGGCCATCGCCCGCGAGTTGCGGCACGCGGACGGGTTGGCCGGCTCGCTGGCGGCCCGGGTCCGGTTGGCCGGCCAGGTGGTCGCCGAGCGGTTCGCGGTGCCCACCCTGGACGGCACCGGCACGGTACGCCCCGAGGCCGTCCGCTCGGCGGTGGACCTGCTGACCCCGCTGGCCCGGCGCTGCGGGGACGACCTGGAGGCGTTCCTGTCGCAACTGGCCACCGGCGCGGAGGTGGACGCGCTCGACCCGCGCGCGGAGGCGGTCACGCTGCTCACCCTGCACGCCGCGAAGGGCCTGGAGTTTCCGGTGGTCTTCCTGGTCGGTGTGGAGGACGGGTTGCTGCCGCTGCGGTGGCCGGGCTCGACGCCCGACGAGGACGCGGTCGCCGAGGAGCGCCGACTCTTCTTCGTCGGGTTGACCCGCGCCCAGGACCGGCTGTACATCAGTCACGCCGCCCGCCGCACCCGGCACGGCGCGGAACGAGACTGTGCCCCGTCACCGTTCCTGGGCGTGATCGATCCGGGCCTGTTCGAGCGGTTCGGCGAGGCCGAGCCGCGCCGTCCGAAGGACCGCCAACTCCGGTTGATCTGAGCGGCCGGCGGCACGCGTGCCGACGGCGTGGCGCGTCCGGGCCGAACGACCGCACGTCATCCGGCGAGGGTCAGCCGACGAGCATGCCGAGCCACGCGCCGACGAGCAGCGCCGGCCCGAGCGGCAGCAGGGTGTCCCGACGTACTCGCCCTGCGACGAGCAGGCCCAGGACCAGCCCGCCGTGCAGCACGTGTGGCAGGAGCAGCCCGGCGAGCAGCGCGTCCCGACCCAGCCAGCCGAGTGGCAGCCCGAGGACGGCGGCGAGTTTCACGTCTCCGAAGCCCAACCGGGATCCCGGCAGCAGGGCCAGCAGCGCGTGTGCTGCGCCGGCGACCGCCGCGCCGGCCAGCGCACCGACCAGCCGCCCGGGCGTGCCGGCCAGCAGCGCCGCCGCGGTCAGACCACCGAGGGCCAGCGTGCCGGCGACGCCGACGAGCGGGTCGGGCAGCCGCAGGCAGGTCAGGTCGACAGCGGCCAGCACCAGCCCGACCGCCGCCACCGCGAGCAGGACCGGCAGCGCCGGGTCGCCACGCTGTGCGACGGCAAGCCCCACGAACACCACCACCGCCAGCGGCGGACCGAGCCAGACCCACGGACCACGCCGAGGCCGCGGCCGGGTCGGCAGGGTGGTGAAGCGCCGGGCCAGCCAGGGTACGACGACACCGACCAACCCACCGAGCACCGCCACCCCCAACAGCGCGGCGGCCGACATGGACCGGACGTTACCGGCGGTCGCCCGTCCACACGGTCCCCGATCGCGGGTTCCCGCCGATCCCGCTCGGTGGAGATGAGCTCACCAGTGGACCACGCTACGGTGGCGTCGGAGTCGGCGTCGCGTATCGGTGATCGCACTCCCACCACTCGTGCAGGAGGGCGGCATGACGAACTACGGACCACCCGGGGGCGGCTACCCGGGACCGTGGCGGGGACAGCGACCGGACGAGACGCCCGACCCGCCGGCACAGCAGCCCTATCCGCCAGCGCAACAGCCGTACCCACCGGCACCGCAGCCCCACCCCCCGGCGCGGCAGCAGTATCCGCCGACGCACCAGCCCGGCCCGTCGCCGCAACAGCCGTATCCGTCGCCGCAACAGTCCTACCCGCCGGCACCGCAGCCGTATCCACCGGCGCAGCAGCAGTATCCGCCGGCGCAGCAGTCCTACCCGCCGGCACAGCAGTCCTACCCGCCGGCGCACCAGCCCTATTCACCGGCGGCCCCGCCGTACCCGCAGGCACCCCAGGGACCATCCGCGCCCTACGGCGGCGACCCCACACCGGCACCGCGCCGACGCGGCCGGGGGCTGCTGATCGCGCTGCTGGCCGTCGTGCTGCTGGTGGCGGCCGTCGGCGGTGTGTTCTGGCTCCGACGCGGGCAGGACGACCCGGCTCCGGTGGCCGCGCCAACCGACTCGCCCGCCACCGCCGAACCCAGCGCGGACGCCGACGCGACCGAGCCCGTACCGAGCGCCGCGGCCCCGGAGTCGTCGGCCGATCCTCGGTTCGCCAAGGTTGGCCAGTGCGTCCGCAATGACGCCGCCGCGGGCGCCAAGCCCAAACTGTTGATCAGCGAGTGCGTTGCGAAGTCGTACGAGGTGTTGAGTCGGATCGACGGTGCGACAAGCGGTGAGCGCGATGCCGAGACCAAGTGCGGCAAGGTCCAGGGTTACACCAACTGGTACTTCTTCGACAGCGAGCTGGACACTCTCGACTTCGTCCTCTGTCTCAAGCAACGCTGAGACCACCCACCCCCAGGGATGACATGACGACCTACGGACCAGCGGGCCCCGAGCAGCCGGACGACCCGCACCATCGCCCGCCCGCCGAGGATCCGACCAGGCAGCAGTGGGGCCCGCCGCCACCCGACGCGGAGCCGCCAACCGTACCGATGTGGGCGCCGGCCCAGCCGGAGCCGCCGGCCCAGCCGGAGCCGCCGGCCCAACCCGAGCCGCCGGCCCAACCCGAGCCGCCAACCGCACCGATGTGGGCGCCGCCGCCGGTCTCCGGCCCGGGTCACCCGCCGGCATCAGACTCGGGTTACCCGCCCGCCTCAGACCCGGGATACCCGCCGGTCCCGGGGCCGGGTTACCCGCCGCCCTCAGGGCCGGGTTACCCACCAGCCTCGGGCCCGGGCTATCCGCCGCCCTCAGGGCCGGGTTACCCACCGCCCGGGCCGTTTCCGCCGGCCGGACCGGTGCCGGGTCAGCCGCCCGCACCGTGGGGGCAGCCGCCGCCCGGCGGCTACGGCATGCCGCCCGTCGCGCCGGTGAAGAGGACCGGCCGCAAAGTCGCCCTCATCATCGCGCTGGTGGTGGTGCTCCTGCTCTGCCCGTGCCTGGGCCTGGCCGGTTGGGCGATCTGGAGGGTCGCCGACGCCGGCAACGACGGCCGTACGCCGTCGACGAGCGCCCCGGTCGTCCCGCCGGTCCTGCCCAGCGACGTGCCGAGTTCGGCCCCGCCGACGCCGGACGAGGACGAGGACGAGTTCGCCACGGGCGACTGCCTGGTGAACGAGGGCACCGAGGACGCCGCGGAGCTGCGCAAGGTGCCGTGCGGGCCGAACACCTACCAGGTGCTGCTGCGGATCCCGGCGACCACCGACTCGGCCCGGTGTGACGCGCTGCCACCCCCGATAAGCGCGACCTACGTGCACGACAACGCCGTGGACCTGCTCGACTACGTGCTCTGTCTGCGGAAGCGGTAGCTCCGATTGCCAAAACTAGGGCTGTCTAGCGTGGACGCTAGACAGCCCTAGTTTCTTGTCGACGGTTCCTTGACCTCGTCGACGGCCCCGACACGCCGATAGCCCCATCTATCCGTGTCTAGGCTCGCAGCTAGACGGCCCGATATTCTGCGATGCGTGGATCCGGTCCGCAATCCGTACGCGCCGGGCGCCGGCCAGCGCCCGCCCGAGCTCGCCGGGCGGGGGCGGGAGCTGGACGTCTTCGACATCGTGCTCGAACGCATCGCACGAGGGCGACCCGAACGCAGCCTGATGCTCACCGGCCTGCGGGGCGTCGGCAAGACGGTCCTGCTCAACACCCTCCGATCGCAGGCAATCAACCGGCTCTGGGGCAGCGGCAAGATCGAGGCTCGCCCGGACCAGTCGTTGCGTCGTCCGATCGCCGCCGCGCTGCACATGGCGGTCCGGGAGCTCGCCCCCCGGCACCGCGCGCCCGACCGGATCGACGCGTTTCTCGGCGTTCTCAAGGCGTTCGCCCAGCGGTCCGCCCCGACCGGCCGGGCCGGTGCCGCGCCGAAGCTGCGCGACAGGTGGCAGCCCGGCATCGACGTGCCGGCGGCCAGCGGCCGGGCCGACTCCGGCGACATCGAGATCGACCTGGTCGAGTTGCTCAGTGACGCCGCAGCGGTGGCCAGTGATGTCGGCACCGGCATCGCCATCTTCATCGACGAGATGCAGGATCTCGGCCCGGAGGACGTGTCGGCGCTCTGCGCGGCCTGCCACGAGCTGTCCCAGCTCGGCGCGCCGCTCATCGTCGTCGGCGCCGGCCTTCCGCACCTGCCGGCGGTGCTGAGCGCGGCCAAGTCGTACTCCGAACGGCTGTTCCGCTACCAACGCATCGACCGGCTGGACCGGATCGCCGCCGACCAGGCGCTCTGCGCGCCGGCCGAGCGCGAGGAGGTCGAGTACGAGCAGAAGGCACTCGACCTGCTCTACGAGAAGTCCGGCGGCTATCCCTACTTCGTCCAGGCGTACGGCAAGGCGACCTGGGACCACGCGCCGCGCTCGCCGATCACCGCGGCGGACGTGCGTGTCGCCGCGCCCGAGGCGGAGGCCGAGCTGGCGGTCGGGTTCTTCGGCTCCCGCTTCGAGCGAGCCACGCCCGCCGAGCGCGAGTACATGCGGGCGATGGCCATGATGTCCGCGGTCGAGGGGGAGCCGGGGGAGGTGACCCGAGACGACATGGATGCCGCGGTGCCCACCGCGGAGATCGCCCGCGCTCTCGGCCGCAAGCCCGCCAGCCTCTCCCCGGCACGGGACGCACTGATCAAGAAGGGCCTGATCTACTCCGGCGAGCGGGGCACCGTCGCCTTCACGGTCCCGCACTTCGGCAGGTACCTGCGCACCCAGCCGGCCTGACCACCGACCGGGGTGTCGACGCGGTCAGACCTTCGACCAGGGGGCCGGAAAGAGCACCTCGCCGCGGGGCGGGGGCTCTTCCTCGCTTGTCGACGGCGGCAGCACCAACGCCTGCCAGGGCTCCCCGAGACCCGCCCACGGGCCGGTCAGGCCCAGCTCGGTCGCGGGGCCGAAACCGAACCGGCGGTAGAAGGCCGGGTCACCGAGGACCACGACCAGCCGCTCACCCAGCTCGGTGGAGGCGTCCAGGGCCGCCTGCACCACCGCCGTGCCGTGCCCGACGCGCTGTCGGTGCGGCGCGACCGCCACCGGACCGAGCGCCAGGGCGGGCACGTCCGACCCCCGCTCGGGCCGCAGCCGCACCCGGGTGAGCAGCGCGTACCCGACCACCTCACCGCCGTACTCGGCGACCATCGCCAACTCCGGCAGCCAGGCGGCGGTGCCGCGCAACTCGTCGACCAGGCTCACCTCGGGCGGCGTCGCCACGTCCGGGCGGGCGAAGGCGGTGGCCAGCACGCGGCGTACCGGACCGGCGTCGGCCGCGTCCTCGGGGCGTAGCCGCAGCGTGGTCACCCGCGCGACGTTACCCGCCGGGGCCCGTCCATCCGTGACTGTCGTTCGAATCGGCGTGGCGCGCGTGTGCGAAGACCGATCCGGATCCGCCGGTTGCCGGGGTAGCAAACGCCGCGACGGGGTATGACTGATCCATGACGCCCGTACGCTCCCTCGCCCGCGCCATGTTGAGCGGCATCTTCGTGGTCAGCGGGTATCGCAACTTCCGCAACCCCGGCCGGCTCGCCGTGGCGGCCAAACCGGTGACCGACAGGGTCGCACCGATGCTGAAGAAGGCACACCCGAGCATTCCCACCGAGACCGAGGCGTTGATCCGGATCAACGCGGCGGTGCAGGTCGGCGCGGGGCTGATGCTGGCCACCGGGCGGTTCAGCCGGCCGGCGGCGCTGGTCCTGGCCGGCACGCTGGTGCCGGTGACCATCGCCGGTCATCCCTTCTGGAACAACGACGACCCGACCGCCAAGAACAACAACGAGATCCACGCGCTGAAGAACCTCGGGCTCTTCGGCGGTCTCCTGTTCGCCGCGGCCGACACCGGCGGCAAGCCGGGTCTGCGGTGGCGCGCCGGTCATCGCATCGACCACTCTCGACGTTCCGTGCAGCGCGCCGTCCGCACCGCCCGACGCGAGGCCAGGATCGCCGCCCGGTCCGCGTCCACCGCACGTCGACTGCCCGGCTGACCTGCGTCGATGCCTCGCTGTGTCACCCCCACCCCCCGCTAAGGCCGCGAATTACCTGAACCACCCGGTAGGCGTTAACGCGGTGGAAATGTCAAAAACATGTGTGGGATCGGACACGGTCGCATAACGCGGGAGGCAGTTACGTGAGGCGCCGTTCTAGGCTCCCTGCAGGACCTGGACGGGTAGGACGACCTTGGTACGGGGGTGGCCACGCCATGCCGACGGCTGTCGGTAGTCGGGCGGACCGCCTCGCCCCAATCAGACGCTCAACGCGTCTCCAACGCGTCACGCGTCGGATCGATCGCAAGAACGTCGTACGGGGCGCCATCGTCGCCGCCGTCGCCTACGCCGCATGGCTCGCCATCGGCGCCTTCGGGCGGCCGTACAACTTCTTCGACATGAAGATCTACCACGGTGCCGTGGTGTGGTGGGCGAGCGGTCACGAGCTCTACGAGTTCATCGCGCCCGGGACCACCCTCGGTTTCACCTACCCGCCGTTCGGTGGGCTGGTCATGCTGCCCATGGCCCAGCTACCGATCTTCGCGGCCGGCATGGTCAACGCCGTCGCCAGCATCGCCGCGCTGGCGCTGGTGCTGGCCGGGCTGCTCCGCCCCATCGTGGACCGGCTGGGGTGGCCACTGTGGTTCACCGTGGCCGTGGCGGTGCCGCTCGCGATCGCCATCGAGCCAGGTCGGGAGACTCTCGGCTACGGCCAGGTCAACATCCTGCTGTTCGCGTTGATCATGGCTGACCTGATCGGCCTTCGCTGGCGCTCCCGCCGCGGCACCCACTACGCCGCGACGGACGGCCCCCTGCTGCGCTTCCTCTACGGCGGGGCCTGGGCCGGCGCCGGCATCGGCCTGGCCACCGCGGTCAAGCTCACCCCGGCACTCTTCATCCTCTACCTGCTGATCACCCGCCAGTGGCGAGTGGCGGCCACCGCCATCGGCACCACGATCGGCGTGACGGTGGCGACCTTCGCGATCGTCGGTGACGAGTCGCGGACGTACTTCGGCAGCGTGCTCTGGCAGACCGAACGGGTCGGCGCGGCGGACATGACGCCGAACCAGTCGCTGGCCGGCCTACTTGCCCGCCTGTACGACTCGATCGAGACCCCGGGGCTGCTCTGGCTCGCCTTCTCGGTGCTGATCCTGGCGCTGGGCCTGTCCCGGGCTGCCAGTGCCCGCGCCGACGGTGACGAGCTGACCGCGTTCACACTTGTCGGTCTCACCGCGAACGTGATCAGCCCGATCTCCTGGACGCACCACCTGGTCTGGGTGATCCCGGCGATCATCGTGCTGGCCGACGCCGCCGTACGCCGCCGGGAGGCGACCCGGGCAATGCCTCAGCGCACCGGCCAGGGCCCGGTGTTCGGCGGGTTGCCCGGGGTCAACGGGCTCCGCCCGCCGATCTGGTATCCCACGCTGACCGGGCTCCGGCACGGTGCCGCGGCGATCGGGCTCTACCTGCTTTTCCTGATCTCCCCGATCTGGCCGTACGAGCACCAACTGCCGGAGATGTCGCACTACCAGGACGGTCTCTTCGGGGCCCTGATGGAAAACTCGCTCGCACTCGCACTGATCGTGCTGGTCGCCGCGCTGCCGTGGCGTCCGGGTGCGGAGCCGGCGTTCTACGGTGACCGGCTCCCCCGGGCAGTGCTGGTCAACGGCCGCCGCTGAGCGGTCAGGGGCAGTTGACCCATTCGTCGGTGCCGTCGCTGAAGACCTGCCGCTTCCAGATCGGCAGGCGCGCCTTGGCCTCGTCGACGAGTCGGGCGCAGGCCGCGAAGGCCGCCGCCCGGTGGGCGGTGCTCACCGCGGCGACGAGCGCCACGTCACCGATCGCCAGGGGGCCGACCCGGTGCGAGACCGCCACCGCGTAGACGTCGGGCTCCGCGGCGATCTCGGCGGCCACCTCGCGCAGCACCTGCGCGGCGCTCGGATGCCCTTCGTACTCCAGGCTGGTGACCTGCCGGCCGTGATCGTGGTCGCGGACCACGCCCTGGAAGGAGACCACGGCACCGGCCCGACGGTCGGCGACCGCCGCCTCGTGTGCGGCCAGGTCGAGCGGCTGGTCGGTGATCTCACCGAAGGTGATCGTCGGTGCGGTCATGACGAACGCTCCCCGGGAAGCAGCGGCAACGGCACGATCGGCACCCGGTCGCCCGGCTCGCCCCTGGTGCCGGGCCGGATGACGGCGAAGCCGTCCGCCCCGGCCAGGCCACGCAGCATCGCGGAGCCGACGTGTCGCACCGGGAACGCGGTCCCGGCGGCCCGGTCCAGCCGGACCAGGGCCAGGTGGGTGTGGTCACCGCGGCCGGGCACCGGCTCGGCCAACGTGGCGTGCGGCAGCACCGGCATCGAGCGGCCCTGGAGGCCGGCGAGCAGCGGCGCGACGAGCGACACCAACGCGATGATGGCGGACTGCGGGTTGCCCGGCAGCCCGGCCACGAACCGGACCCGCCCGTCGTGTCCGGCCACCCGGGCCAGCAGCATCGGGAAGCCCGGACGGACCGCCACGGTGTTGACCACGTAGTCGGCGCCGAGCGCCTCCAGGGTCGGGTGCAGGTGGTCGACCGGGCCGTTCATCGTGCCACCGGTGGTGCAGACCAGGTCGGCGTTGGTCAGCGCCGCCCGCAGGGCCGCCACGTGCGCGGGCAGCGTGTCGGCCACCGGGCCGACCACGTCCGACGGGCGGACCTGGCAGCCGTAGCGCCGCAGCCACGCCGGCACCGCGGGGCCGAGCGCGTCGCGGACCCGACCGGCCGCGGGCGGGCCCGTGGTCAGCAACTCGTCACCGAAGACCAGCAGCGCGGCGCGCGGCGCCCGCCGGACCCGCAGCGTGTCGTGCCCGCAGGAGGCGGCCAGGCCGATCACCGCCGGGTCGACAGGCGTGCCGACCGGCAACAGCTCCTCGTCGGCGTACGCCTCCTCGCCGGGCTCGCGCCACTCGGGTGTCTGCCGGGGAACGCCGCTGACCAGGCCGTCGGCAGTCGCGGACTCCTCCACGCGCAGCACGGCGGTGGCGCCCTCGGGCACCATGGCCCCGGTCGCGATCTCGACCGTCGTGTCGTCCTCGGTGAGCGGGGCGGGGGTGCTGCCGGCCAACACCCGGCCGACGATGCGCCACGGGCCGCCGCCGCGCACCGCCCAGCCGTCCACGCTGGAGGTGGGGAACGCGGGCAGGTCGGTGCGGGTGGTCAGCGGCTCGGCCAGGGTCGACCCGTCGGTGTCGACGAGTGGTCGGTTGGCGGCGGGCAGCGCGGCGGCCAGGCCGACCGCGTAGACCCGGGACCGCGCCTCCTCCCACCCGGCTGGCGGAGGTGCGGCGACCCGATCCGCGGTGGGTGCGGTTTCCGTGCTCACCGGCCGAGCCTATCGGCACGGACCGACACCTGCCCGAGCCTGGCGTGGACCCGTCGGTGGTCTCCGCCGGGGAATCAGTGGTCTCCGCCGCGAAGCTGGTCCACGGTGTGCCCGAGGATCGGCCCGAGCACCGCCAGCCCGTCCCGGGCGCCACCGGTCGAGCCGGGCAGGTTGACCACCAGCATCCGGCCGGCAACCCCGGCCAGACCCCGGGACAGCACCGAGGTGGGCACCCGGTCGCGGCTGTGCGCGCGGATCGCCTCGGCGATGCCGGGGATCTCGTAATCCAGCAGAGCGCCTGTCACGTCCGGTGTGCGGTCCGACGGGGTCACCCCGGTGCCACCACTGGTCAGCACCACGTCGACACCGTCGGCGCGGGCGGCCCGCAGGGCCGCGCCGACCGGCTCGCCGTCGGGCACCACCACCGGGTCGTCGACCTGGCACCCCAACTCGCGCAGGCCGGACACGAGCAGGGGACCGCTGGTGTCGGCGTAGACGCCGGCGGCAGCCCGGTTGGACGCGACGATCACTCGGGCCCGGATCACGGCCGGTCCTCCGGCCGGACCCACTCGCCGGTCTTGCCGCCCTCCTTGCGCAACACCCGGACCGCCTCCACCGAGGCCGCCGGGTCGACCGCCTTGACCATGTCGATCAGGGCGAGACCGGCGACGGCCACGGCGGTGAGCGCCTCCATCTCCACGCCCGTCCGGTCCGCCGTGCGGGCGGTGGCCGTGATCTCCACGGTGTCGGCGGTCAGCCGCAGGTCGACGGTGACGCCGTGCAGGGCGATCGGGTGGCACAGCGGAATCAGGTCGGGGGTGCGCTTGGCGCCCATGATCCCGGCCAACCGACCGACCGCCAACGCGTCGCCCTTGGGCAGCCCGTCGCGGTGCAGCAGGTCGACGACCTCGGGTGTGGTGCGCAAACGGCCGGCCGCGACGGCCAGCCGGCCCGTCACCGCCTTGTCGGAGACGTCGACCATGCGGGCCGCGCCCGCACGGTCGACATGGCTGAGCTGCGCGGGTTCGGTCACGGCCGTGAGTCTATCGGTGCGGTACGACGGCGCTTGGAAGGAGCGGCGTCGCTCTGCCCGCCGCGCCGCGGTGCTGACGGCGCACCGGCGGGACGCCGCTCCTCCCTCACCGACCTGTTGCCGAGGCCCTGGGGAAGCCTGGCAACGGGTACGTGCGACGACCAGATCCTGCGCTTGGGCAGAACCTCCCCGTTCGTCGTCACGGCGCAGAAGCTAACGGGCCTCGCGATAAGAAATCGATAAGTGCCGTTCAGCCTGGTCGGCGTTCCGTGTCTTCGTCACTCAACTCGGCGAGACGGCGCTCGGTCTCGAACCGCTCCGGCACGCCCATCCGTCGGAAGATCGCCAACGCCCGCTCCCCGTGCCGCCTCGCCTCCGCCGGGTTCACGCGGGCAAAGTGTTCGGCAAGGCCCGCCAGGGCCCGCCCCTGCTCGTACGGATGTGAGATCCGAGTCGCCAAGCGCAACGCCTCCTGGTGCATCTCGGCCGCCTCACCGCCCCGGCCCTGCGCCAGCAGAGTGCGCCCAAGCTCGTTCAGCGCGGCCGCCTCGAGATGTCGTTCCCCCGAGCCGATCGCCAGCTTCCAAGCCACCTCGTGTTCCTGCTGAGCCTCGGCCAGACGGCCGAGACCGCGGTAGGCGATCCCGAGGTCGTTGTGCACCTCGGCTGCGGCGTATCGGTGGCCAGTGCGGTCTCGCAGGGCCAGCGAAGCCATGAGGATTCGGATCGCCTGCGGGAAGTCGCCCATTCGCACGCGGACGGCTCCGATGTGGCTGAGAGCGTTGAGTACATGAAAATCGGCGGAGTTCGTCCGCGCCCAGATCAGGTGCAGACGATGCATCCGCAACGCCTCCTGATACCGCCCCAGACCCATCAGCGCCAAGCCAAGATTCGGCAGCAGCTTCGGCGTCTCTACCCTCCCGTAAACCTTAAAATTCCGCAGACAATCGAAACCCAGCGTCACCGCCTCGGTCAGATGGCCACTCCACCAGTAGACGGCGGCGAGGTTGGAGCGGTATCGCGCGGCGTTCGCCGAGTCCGGCGAGCTGCGGGAGAGTTCGACCGCACGGGTCAGGTGGTCGAGCGCCCCCCGATTGTTCCCGGTGCGGACGTAAGCAGAGGCCAGGTAGTTGTTCATCAGCGCCATCGCTTCGACATCTCCCGTTGCCTCGGCCGCGCTGAGCGCATGGCGGTGGGTGAGGATGATGTCCTCGAAGTATCCGCGGATGTAGCAGAAGCGCCAGATGGCACGGGCCAGCCGCCACGAATACTCGTGAAAGCCCGACTCTCTCGCCGACGACACCATCCTCACCAGATCCGCCCGCTCGGTTTCCAACCAGTCGGCGGTAGGCTCGCCGATGGCCTCGACCAGTTCGGGACGCCCAAACGGGAGTTGAGTGAACTGGGAGCTTATGACGGCGGGCTCCAGTGTTTCGGCAACCTTCAGGGCCACCTCCAGCGTGAAGGCGAACAGCTGGGACAGTCCGCGGCTTCGGTCGCTCGGGGAGTCGATGCGCGAACACAGCTCGACGGAGTACTCGCGCATCAGGTCGTGCAGTCCGTACCGCGTCGAGTCGAGATCCTCGACCAGGTTCCGGTCGACGAGGTCATCAAGCGCCGCTCGGGCTTCTGCGACGTTCAGGTCGGTCAGCGCAGCGACCGTCAGCGGACCGAAGCGGTCACCCGGATACAGGCCCAGGAACCGGAAGACTCTTTTCGTCGCGTCCGGAAGCGGCTCATAGGAGGCGGCGAAGGCACCGATGACAGTGCTCTCCTGCTGGCCCAGGTGATGCAGC
The DNA here is from genome assembly GCF_040648275.1 of Micromonospora sp. NPDC049171. NCBI lineage: Bacteria > Bacillati > Actinomycetota > Actinomycetes > Micromonosporales > Micromonosporaceae > Micromonospora > Micromonospora sp. NPDC049171. The sequence goes on along the minus strand of NZ_JBEZDJ010000011.1, from coordinate 224,330 downwards.
AACGGCGGATCGCCACCAGCCATCTGTTCGGCGAGGTCCGCCAGGCGCCATCCGCGCCGATGAGCCAGCCTGGCACCAGCCAGCCGGATCGCCAGCGGAAGATGACCGCACCGGCGGACCACATCCTCGGCCGCTTCCGGCTCGGCTTCGACCCTGTCCGGACCCACGCTGAGGCTGAGGAGTTCCACGCTCTCCCGAGAGCTCATGACCGGAAGCGTCTGCGAGGGTGCGACATCCGGGTGCGACAGTCGCCGCCGCGAGGTCACCAGCACCACGGCGGTCGGTTCGGTCGGCAGGAGGGGCAGGATCTGCTCACTACTCGCGGCGTTGTCGAGAACTATCACCGACCGCCTCCGGGCCAACTCCCGTCGCCACCGCTCCACCCGGTCGTCGATCTCGACCGGAACCTGTCCGGCCGGCACATCGAGCTGCCGAAGCAGGGTGACCAGGGCACTCGCCGGCTCCACCCGGTTCTTCTCGCCATGCCCACCGAGGTCGACGAACAGCGCGGCATCCGGGTATCGATCGGAGAGCCGGCGGGCCAGGTGCACGGCAAGTGCCGTCTTGCCGCTGCCCGCCATGCCGTCGATGATGTGGACCGCCGGCACCCGCTCCTCGACCCGCCGGGTCTCCGCCAGCAGCCGCGACACGACGTCCTCCCTGCCGACGAAGTCGGCGACCGCCCGGGGCAGATGATCCACCGGGTCGATCCGGCCCGATTGTCCGGCAGCCGCAGCGTCCGCCACGACCAGGTACGGACGCCGCTGACCGCTCTCCCGCCGGAAGGCGACAGCGCGCCCCGGGCCGGAACGCGACACCGCCGCGACGATCGAGCTGCGCAATTCCTCGAGGTTATGCCCGGGACCGACGCCCAACTCCGTGGCCAGCCGGGTTCGGATCTCGTCGTACGTCGCCAGCGCCCCGGCGTTGTCCCCGCGCTCGTGGAGAGCCCGCATGAGGAGGTGGTAGGCCGGCTCCCGGAGAGGGTGGCGAGCCACCAAGTCGCGCAGCGGTGGAATCGCCAGGTCGCCCCGACCTGATCGCAGTTGGAGGTCGGCGTGTAGCTCCACGGTCAGCACCCGTTCCTCTTCCGCAGCCACCGTCCGCGACGTCAGGACGGGCCCGAGGGGGACGCCGGCGAACATCGGACCTTGCCACCGAGCCAGGGCGCGCCCCAGTAGCTCCCGGGCGCGGTCCAGGTGGCCGGCGGTCAGTGCTTCCCGACCCGCGTTCTGTTCCAACGCGAAGCGAAAGACGTCTACTCGTCCCGGGTCCACGACGAGTCGATAGCCGTTGCGTCGGCGTTCGATGACACCGCGACCGGTCGGGAAAGCCTCGAAAGTCCGGCGCAGATTGCCGGCATAGGTCCGCACATTAGCGACGGCCGATCGCGGTGGGCGATCGGCCCACAACTCGTCGACGAGGTCGTCCACTGTCACCAGCCGCCCGGGCTGAACGGTGAGCATCGCGAAGACTGCCTGTTGTTTCGGTGTCCCCAGCGGCAAAGTGCGCGCGGACAGATGCACCGAGAGGCCGCCAAGAACTCGAATCTCCACCCGTCCTCCCACCTCGACGGCAGTGACGTATCCGGTCGATCACGCAACGCAGCCTACGGTGACCAGCCCCACCCGGACGGCGTCGCCTCCCTCAGCGTTAGCTGGAATGATCTGCGCAGGCGCTTGTCCGCGATCGATCCGGATCGCAGGCAGGGTGCCCGAACTGCGGATGAGCTCAGGGAACGGCCCCGCAACACTGAATACGCCTCGCCGGCCGCGGCAATAATGGTCGATTCGTCCCAACCTTCCGGCGAGAAGGTTCAGCGCTCCGCGCCGGAGCGCGGACAGAAAGTGACATATCCGCTTCAGCTTGGCTAATGTTGCGCATACCGACATAAATTATTCCTTCCTGCCCATCGGGTCTCCTACTCTCATCCCTACGAACGAATGGCGCCGAACACGACGCCTCGTAGCGGCAAGGAGGTCGAGCGATGCGCAACAGCACCGAGTGGGACTAGTACCAGCTTCAGTCCGATGTAAATCCTCGACGCTGAAGGGTGTGTCAGATGCGTAGCACCGAATGGGACTAAGTCCTTATCACCTGAACGACACAGCGGTACGCTGCCCGTTAGCGGACACCGACGGTGGGTTACGGGTGAGGTTGAGTGAACCGGACGACGCGTCGTCACAGGGAAGCCGACCCACGCCTGCTGGGCCTTGTCGGGCTGATGGTGACGCTCGCATCCGTCGTCGCCGCGACAGCAGTGATCGCAACTATTCGCAACATGCCAGCCAACGCGGGAGATGTCTCGACGATCTCAGCACTCGTCCTGATGATCGCCCTGGGGGCAATCGTCAAGACGCGCCTCCGGATCAAGTCGACGACCTTCTCGTTCGCCTGGGTGGAGACGGCCATCGTCCTCGGGCTTGCCCTGGCCCCGCCACCCTGGGTGATCCTGTCGACGGGCATCGGCATCGCGTGCGTGTCACTCGTCAAACGACTGACCGCCATCAAGACGGCGTTCGGCATCGCCAAGCACACCCTCGTGGCCGGCGGCGCCACCCTAGTGATCATGCTCCTCGGTCAGCGCTGGCCACCAGACGGATTGTTCAACCACCTCGTCCTGCTCGGGGCGGTCTACCTCGCCGCCGCGATGCTCGACGACCTGTTGGCCATCCCGGTAATCGCCCTGGCGTCGGGCACCCGAATCCTCCGACAGTTCCGTAACCACCTCGACCTACGGATCGCCGGATTCGCCGTCCGGTTCATCGTCGCCGCTCTCACCGTGATCATCCTTCGAGCGGACCAAAGTCTGCTCCTCGCCGTCCCACCCCTGGTCCTGAGCCTGCACCTGGCCTACTCCGCGCGGATCAGGGGCCGCACCGAACAACAGGCGTGGCAGCGCCTCGCTCGCACCACCGACGCGCTAAACGTCGTCGACCTCGACGCCGTCCTCACCACCGCCGTCACCCAGGCCGCCGAACTGTTCTCCGCCGACGAGGTCGAAATCGAACTGCGTGACGGCGACCGCACCGTCCGCGGCGGCACCGGCGGCATCACCTTCGACGGCCCCATCGGCAAGCCCACCGACGTGGACGGCACGATCGTCCCCGCCCCGCTCGAAGGGCACGACCGCACTGTCGACGTCGGCGTCCTCCGACTACGCTTCCGCGGCCCGGTGCAACTCTCCGAGCGCGAGCAGTACACCCTGCGCACCTTCGCCTCCGCACTCTGCACGGCCGTGCGCAACGCCCAGGCGTACGCCGAGCTGGCCCGGGTGGCCGACGAGCACGCGTACGCCGCCACCCACGACGCGCTGACCGGGCTGGCCAACCGCCGGCACCTCCTCGACGAGGGCACCAAACAGTTGAGCGCCCGACACGCGGACGGCGTGACCGCGCTGGTGCTGATCGACCTCAACCACTTCAAGGAGGTCAACGACACACTCGGCCACGCCGCCGGTGACCAGGTGCTGGTTCAGGTCGCCGACCGGCTACGGGACGCGGCGCAGGCGAGTGACCTGGTGGCCCGCCTCGGCGGTGACGAGTTCTCCGTACTTTTGCGCGGGCTGCCGGCCCCGGCGGTGGCCGCGCACCGGGCCGAGACGCTCCTCGCCACCCTGCACGAGCCGTTCGAGCTGGACGGCATGCGGATCAGCGTCGAAGCCAGCGGCGGCATCTCCGTCGCCCCGTCGACCGGTGGCATGACCGAGCTGCTGCGCCGCGCCGACGTGGCCATGTACCAGGCGAAGCGTGCCGGGCAGCGACTCTCCACCTACGCCACCACCCGCGACACCGCCGACCTGGGCCGCCTCACCCTCGGTGGCGACCTGCCCCGTGCGGTCGCCGACCACGAGTTCATCGTCAACTTCCAGCCGATCGTCGACCTGGGCACCGGCGAGGTGACGAGCGCCGAGGCGTTGGCCCGCTGGCGCCACCCCACCCACGGCATGATCGACCCACTGCGTTTCCTGGAGGCGGTGGAACGCTCCGGTCTGCTGCCGGCCTTCGCCGAGGCGATCCTCGACCAGGCACTGATCGCGGCCACCACCTGGCGGGACGCCGGCTTCGACATACCCGTCGCGGTCAACGTGTCCCCCCGCAGCCTGCTCGACGCGCGGTTCCCCGGCTCGGTGCTGGCCCGGCTGCGCGCCCACGACCTACCGGCGGACCGGCTGGTGCTGGAGCTGACCGAAACGCTCACGCTCAGCCAACTCGACGTGGTCGACCGCGTGCTCAGCCGGCTGCGCGACGAGGGCGTCCGGTTGGCGTTGGACGACTTCGGCACCGGCTACTCCTCGCTCTCCCTGCTCTCCCGCATCCCCGTGCACGAGCTGAAGATCGACCGAAGCTTCGTCACGACCATGGAGAGTTCAGCGGAGGCCGCCGCGGTCATCCGTTCCACCCTCGACCTGGGTCGCAGCCTCAACCTGGCAGTGGTCGCCGAGGGGGTGGAGAGCGAGCCACAACGGCGGGCCCTCTGGGAGTTGGGCTGCCTCGCCGGCCAGGGCCACCTGTTCGCCCGGCCGGTGCCAGCCGGCACCCTGCTCGCGGCCATGCAACGCGGCTCGGGCGGGCGCCCCGGCGCCCTCGTCGCGCCACTGCACAACGCCGGCGCGGTGATCCGGTTGAGCCAGACCCGCCGCCAACCCGGCCGCACCCGCCTCCCGCACCTGCCCGCCTGACGCGGTCCGGTGCAGGTACGGCCCGGTCTGCCAGACTGGCTCGCGTGATCGCCGACGCCCCGACCGCCCGCCGCCGTCCCTGGCACTGGCGCACGCTCGACACCGCCGCCGGCGGACTCGCCGTCGACCTCGGCCTCTACGCCGTGTCGACCATCTTCGCCGCGTTCACCGCCGTCACGTCGACCCTGTCGCCGCACCGGGCCTGGGGCGCGGTCGCCGCCGTCGGGTACCTGGCCGCGACGCTCATGGTGATCACCCAACTCCTGCTGCGTCGGGGCCACCCGAGCGCACCGTTGGTCGGTCTACGCGCCCGCTGGGCGATCACCGGCCTCACCTGGGCGAGCACCGCCCTGCTGCCCCTGCTCTGGCAGAGCATCGAGCGGGCCAGCGGGCGCACCGACCGCGCACAGGAAGAGGTGCTGGTCGTGGAGCACGCCGGCACCCGCCTCCTGGAACACGGCACGCCGTACCTCGGACCCGACGCGATAGCCGCCCTACCCCCCGGCGAACAACTGCTGGGCTACACCCCGTACCAGCCCGGCATGGCAATCTTCGGCCTGCCCAGAGCACTTGCCGACACCTGGTGGACCGACTCCCGGGTCTGGTTCGCGGTGGGCACCGCACTGGCGCTCGCCCTGGCCGTCGCCGCCCTGCGCAGACCACCGGCCCAGACCGGCAGGGGCCACCGACCGGACGCCGCGCTGCTGCGTGGCGTGCAGGCCGCCACCGTCCTGCCCGTCTGCGCCCTCACCCTCGCCACCGGCGGCGACGACCTACCCGTACTCGCGCTCTGCCTGCTGGCCCTCGCGCTCGCCGCCACCGACCGACCCGGCCGCGCCGGCCTCGCGGTCGGGCTCGCCGGCGCACTGAAGCTCTTCGCCTGGCCGGTCGCGCTCGTCCTGATCGTCTGGGGCCTGACCCGACGCGCCGGCACCCGGGTCGCCGCCGGCGCGATCGGCCTGCCCGTCGCGGTCCTGCTGCCGGCGATACTCGTCGACCGCGACGCGCTGACCGAGAACGTGCTGCGCTTCCCCCTCGGCCACGGCCTGGTCACCAGCCCCGCACAGTCCCCCTTCCCCGGCTACCTGATCGCCAACGCGCTACCCGCCGGCCGGATCATCGCCGCCGCGCTGCTTGTCGCCGCCGGCGTGGCCATCGCCGTCCGGCTCGCCCGCCGCCCGCCCCGCACCGCCACCGCCACGGCGCTGATCTGCGGGTACGGGCTACTCGCCGCGATCGCCCTGATGCCCTCGACGCGCTTCGGCTACCTGCTCTACCCGATGGCCCTGCTCACCTGGGCATCCGCCCTGCACCGCCCGGTCCACCCACCGGCCACCCCGGTTCCCGAGCTGGCCAGTCGGACCGCATCGGCGTAACTGCCGGGCGGAACGGCCCGCCAGGGCGTAGACCTGAAGGCATGACGACGTACCGCGACCGGGCCGACGCGGGCCGGGTGCTCGCCGAGCGGCTCACCGCACTCGTCGGCGACCCGGACGTGGTCGTCCTCGGCCTCGTCCGTGGCGGCGTACCGGTCGCCCGTGTCGTCGCCGAACGACTCGGCGCACCACTGGACGTGCTTGTCGTCCGCAAGCTCGGCATGCCGTGGGCCCGGGAGGTCGCCTTCGGCGCGCTCGGGCCGGGCGGTGTCCAGGTGCTCAACGACGCGGTGGCCAGCCGACTCAGCAGCGACGACATCGCCGAGGTCAGCCAACGGGAGCAGGCCGAACTGACCCGTCGGGAACGGCTCTACCGAGGAGGCCGCGCACAGTTGGACCTCACCGGACGGACCGCCGTGATCATCGACGACGGCCTGGCCACCGGCGCGACCGCCCGCGCCGCCGTGGAGGTCGCCCGCCAACTCGGGGCACACCGGGTCGTGGTCGCCGTCCCGGTCGGCGCACAGGAGGCGTACGAACTGCTCGCCGCCGAAGCGGACCAGGTCATCTGTGCCCAACGCCCACCCGAGTTCGGCGCCGTGAGCGTCTACTACGACGACTTCCACGAGGTCTCCGACGCAGAGGTCAGCGAGGCGCTCACAGCAACCGCTTAGGTGGACCAGGTACCGTCGGGCGATGAATAGTCTCACCTGTCCCAAGTGCCATGGAGAGATGCGCCAGTACGAGCGCAGCAGCGTCGTGATCGACCAGTGCGGGGAGTGCCGCGGCATCTTCCTGGACCGCGGCGAGCTGGAGAAGCTGTTCGAGGCCGAGGCCAACTGGAGCCGCCAACAGCCCGGTGGCGCGCCGCAGCAACCCACCCATCAGCCGGCCGGCTACCCACCTCCGCCGCCTCCGCCGCACCAGCCCGGTTACGGTGCCGTCCCGCCGCCCCCGCCCGGCTACCCGCCGGCGCCGGCCTACGGCCACCAGCAGCAACAGCACCACGGCTACCACGGGCACTACCGGCAGAAGAAGCGCAAGGGCTTCCTCGACGAGATGTTCGGCTGAGCCAAGACCGACAACCCGCCCGGGTCGATCACGCGTCGACCCGGGCAGCAGCTCGCCGGTTGGCGGGCGGGATGGTCCATGCGAGGCTGAATCGCATGACCACGATCCGAGCGGACGAGGCGCTGGCCCAGGCGTACGACGGGATCACCGCAGTGGTCGCCGACCTGGACGACGCCGGCCTGCAACGAGCCACCCGCTGCCAGGGCTGGCTCGTCGCGGACCTGCTCCTGCACGTGCTCGGCGACGCCCAGCGTGCGCTTGTCGCACTGGCCAGCCCCGCCGACGGGCCGGCCGACGTCGACGACGTCAGCTACTGGCGCGACTTCCCCGCCGGCGACGAAGCGAGCACCCGGCACGCCTGGTGGGTGCGCCGATCGGCCGCCGCGTTCGACAGGCCGAGCGGGATCGTCCGGCTCTGGCGCGACACCGCCCCGGCGGCGGTCCGCGCCGCCAGGTCAGCAAACCCCGAGGGGTACGTGACCACGCAGGGGCACGTGCTGCGCGTACCGGACTTCCTCGCCACCCTGACCACCGAGGCGGTCATCCACCACCTGGACCTGACCCCGGCCCTGCCCGACGCACCGCTGCCCGGTCCGCTGGCCGTGGGTGTCGCGGTGGCGACCATGGATGGCCTGCTCAGCGACGACACGGTGCGGCCCACCGCGTGGGACGACCAGGACTTCCTGCTGAAGGCCACCGGGCGCGTCCCGTTGACCGATCGGGACCGGCTGGAGCTGGGTGAGTCGGCGGGCTGGTTCCCCCTGCTCGGCTGATCGACGGCGGGTGCCGCACCGGTCAGCCGATGGCCATGTCCACGAAGCGGGACAGGTGCAGCTGGGCAGCGACGGTCACCGTGTCGGTGGGGCCATTCCGATGCTTAGCGACAATGAAATCCGCTTCGCCGGCCCGCGGCGACTCCTTGTCGTAGTAGTCGTCACGATGCAGAAGGATGACAACATCGGCATCTTGCTCAATTGAGCCTGATTCGCGCAAATCGGACAACTGGGGTCGCTTATCGGTGCGCTGCTCGGGGCCACGGTTCAGCTGACTGACCGCGATGACCGGGCACTCGACCTCCTTGGCCAACAGCTTCAGGCCACGGGACAGATCGGCGACCTCCTGCTGGCGGCTCTCGGTGCGCTTCGGTGAGGTCATCAGCTGCAGATAGTCGACCACGATCATTTTGAGGTCGTGCCGCTGCTTCAACCGTCTGGCCTTGGCCCGGATCTCCATCAGGTTCATGCTCGGCGTGTCATCGACGAAGAGCGGCGCCTCACTGATCTCACCCATACACCGGGCCAGCTTGGTCCAGTCGTCGTCGGAGAGCTGACCGCTGCGCAGTACGTGCAGTGGCACCCGCGCCTCGGCGGAGAGCAGCCGCATGACGATCTCGACCTTGCTCATTTCCAGCGAGAAGATCGCGGCAGCCTGGTTGGCGCGGATAGCAGCATTGCGGGCGAAGTCCATGCTGGCGGTGCTGTTGTGGGTAGGGATCATCGCCCGGCTGGCCAGGTACAGGTGTTCGTCGTTGTCGACGGTCACGCACCGCACCGGAACGCTGGGGACCGGCCGGACGTCGACGACGAACCGCGAGGTCGTTCGCACGTCGGAGGTGGTGCGGCGACGTTCGGCGTGCGCATCCTGCTTGCGCCTGAGCCGGAAGACGACATCCGGGGTGGAGAAGTTCAACGTGTACGCGATGGACGACTCGGGGGTGCGACCACGGACCGGCTTCACGTTGACCGTGCAGCGGTAGCCGAGGCTGACGACGAGTTCGCGTACGTCATCGGCCAGCCGCTTCGAGGTCGACGTGTAGTGCAGGTTGCCGGAGGGGGCGACGGTCCCATCGGTGTCCATCAGCCCAGCGAGCAACGCCCGGCGCTGAGCCTCCGAGGCGCGCAGATAGACGCCCGGGATGTGCTTGTTCCCCGCTACCCCAATCTGACGCAACAGGCCGAGGAAGGAACCGTTCCGGTGACGGCAGTCGGCACACTTCCCGGTCGCTGGATTCTCCCGCAACGCCCTGGTGGAAACGCCGCAGTCCCCGCAGACACCGTTCCCCGAAGCAGCGGACGTGGGCTGCAGCAGAATGGTGTAGATCATCGGCCCGCTGGGCCGCACGACGAAGCCGTCCGCCTCGACGTGCGTGACCATCTCCGGATCTGCCGTGGTGAAGCGGCTGGCGTCGCTGTGCCCGTCACCCAGCCACGTCCCCAAGGTGTAGGGCGGGACCAGCAACTCACGGTCCGGGAGCTGGATGGGTGCGCAGTTCCGTACGGCATGGTTGAGCCGCCGCTGGGCGGTGTCGGTACGCAGCGTGGCTGCGATCTCGGCAGTGGTGACGACGCCGTCGTGGTCGGCCCGGCTGCCGGCGTTGACCTCCCGCTCGGCTCGTTCGAGGAGCGCGCTCAGAAGCGGACCAGTCGGATAGCCGGGCGCAGTCCAGTTCTGCGGCTTGCCGTTGCGGACGATGGGACGGCTGATCCGGCCGACCGATCCGACCTCCCGGGCGACGGTGTGCAGGACATGCCGAAACTCGGGGCCGACCTGTTCAACCGTGTCGAAGAGAGTGATCGGCTGATTCTGCAGAGAGCTCAGCCGCTCGTGTACCGCACGAACGTTGGTCAGCGCCGATTCGGGCCAGTGCCGCCTGTGCCGCGCTGGCCCCTGCCGCCGACTGGCCCGACTGGTCGTCTTCCACAGGTGTTCCGCGTCGGCCACGATGACCGTGCCGTCGGAGAACTCCACCTCGTAGCAGGGGCGGTCGTGCATGACGTCGAAGGCGTGTGTGACGGTGGTGGGTCTGCCGTCCGCCGCCAGAAGTTGATCGCCAGCCTTCACCTCGCCCATGGTGGTCCAGCCACCCGGGGTCGGCAGTGGGGTGTCGAGCGCGAGCGCCTTGCCCAAACCGGGCCTTCCAGCCACGATGATCAACTGTCCAGCGTGCAGGCCGTTGAGTAGTCGGTCCAGGTCGCTGAAGCCGGTCGGCACCCCGGTCATCATGCCGCCCTGCGCGCCCACCGCCTCGATCTCGTCGAGTGTCGGCTGCAACATGTCGGCCAGGATCGCGAAGTCCTCGCTGACCCGGCGTTCGGTGACGTCATAGACGGCCTGCTGGGCGAGGTCCACGACATCGTCGACGTCCCGGGCGCCGCCGCTGGCGGTGCCGTAGCCCAGTTGCACGATCTTGGTGCCGGCCTCGACCAACCGGCGCAGCACCGCGCGTTCGCTGACGATGCGCGCGTAGTAGGCCGCGTTCGCGGCGGTCGGCACGCTGGCGATGAGGGTGTGCAGGTAGGGCGCGCCGCCGATGCGGACCAGGTCGCCGGAGTCGGCGAGCGCCGCCGCAACCGTGATCGAGTCGGCCGGCTCACCCCGGCCGTAGATGTCGAGGATGATGTCGAAGATGGTGGCGTGCACCGGCCGGTAGAAGTCGTTGGTCTTGAGGATCTCGACGACGTCGGCGATGGCGTCCTTGGAGAGCAGCATGCCGCCGAGGACGCACTGCTCTGCGGCGACGTCCTGGGGTGGGGTCTTGTCGAACTGGCCGTCTCGTGGTGCCGGTGGTTGGCCGCCACCGGACCGTGACTCCGCCCGCATGTCGTCGGTGACCGACACGGGTCCCCCCTCCACTGCGTCGGATCTGTTCCAGCTCTACCGCTGGGGTCTGACACTTCCGTCCGACCGGGCCGGTCGATCGGGGGCCATCGCGCCGGCGGTCGGGGGCCAACCATACGGACCCCGAGGTCAGAGACTCAACAACACCGGTGGACGAGCCTCGGGACAACCTGTGGATGCCGGTGGACATGATGTGCGCAGTGTGTGCACAGCCTGTGGATAACCACTGGGGAATTCCTGGCCTCATCTCTTTGACCTGCGGAAACATGCTCCCCAGCCTGTGGAGGAGAATATTTCGGTCGGGTCTGTGACACGATCGTCCCGTACTATCTCCAGCGAACGGCTACACCTGGACAGCGGATTCCGCTTTCGGTTCAGAAGGGTCACACTCCGGCCGTGAGTTACCGGGACTGGGGACGCGGGGATGGCAGCCCGCGCGAGCGCCAGCCGACCTCCTCGTGGGGTGAGCGCGCGGCGTCTCTTCCGGTTGAGCCGTACGACGAGGACGGCCGCTACCGGACGTCCAGCCGGCGGCGTGCGTTGGACCGCGGCCAGGACGAGCCCGTCGACGCCTACCTGCCCCGGTGGGCGCTGGAGTCGGGTGTTCGGCACGCCGACGGCGGCGGTCGCCACGCGGCACCGGACGAGGACGAGCCCGAGCGCGAGCCTGAGCGGCCGACTTCCGGTGCCGGCCGGCGGTCCATCGAGTCGTCGGGCAGCCGACGGCGGGGCAGCGAGACGAGTTGGCGGGAGCAGGCCGCGATCGGCGCGGCCCCCGAGTCGGACCACACCCGGGAGTGGACGCTCGACCGTCCGCAGGAGCAGGGGTACGCCGGGCGCCGACGCGCGGACGCCGGGGAGGATGAGCCGGTCTCCGGTGCTGTCCCGGACCGCCGTCCCCGCCGTGCGCCCGCTGGCCGTCCGCAGGTGATCTGGTCGGGCGGGGATCTGGAGCCCGCTCCGAGCGAGCCGGTGCCGGACGTGAGCCGCCCCACCCGGCGCAGCCGGCGTGCGGCGGAGGAGTCGTGGTCCCGGCCGGCGGACGACCCGTGGGCACGTGGGTCGGATCGGGTGGCCGAGCCCGAGCCGTCGTACCCGCCCGCGGTGGATCCGTGGGACTCGTCGGGCGTGCACGCGTGGCCGCCCGGTGCCGGTGCTGACGGCACGGATCTGAGCGAGCAGTGGTCGGCGGTGGATGGCGTCGGCGGCTGGGTGCGGTCCGACCGCACCGGCCAGTGGGAGCGGTCCGCGATCGAGGACGACCAGTGGGAGCGTGCGTTGCCGCCGCCCTCCGACCGGGCTGCCGCGGCGGAGGATTGGCCGACGCGGGACGACGGGTTCTGGTCCGGCACCCGGCTGGCGGGCGATGATCCCAGATGGACGGATCCGCTGCCGTCGGCGCCCCGCTCACCGGTGGTGGGCTACACGGCTCCTCGGCCGCGCAGTGCGCCGGTTCCCCCTCGGGCCGCGCCACGGCGGCGGGCGGACCGGGCGGCGGTCGGTGCGGCGTCGGTGCGGCGTCGGGTCGAGTCGGCGGCCACCGGTGCCTGGGCTCGCCGCCTGGAGGACGATCTGCTCGACCCGGATCCGGGTGGGCCCTTCCGGCCGTTGCTGTACACGGCTGCCTGTTATCTCACGCCGGCGGTTCTGATCTTCGTGTGGCTGTTGACGTTGGACAGTCAGGCGCCGGCTGGTTGTGTGACCGACATCAGCGGGGGTGGGTGCGACTCGCCCCGGTCCCGCGCGTTGGAGTCGCTGCTGGCCGGCTCACCGCGCTTCGCGTTGGCGTTGGTGAGCAGTCTGGTGGTGGCGGCGCTGCTGCGTCGGGTGGGCACGACGTGGCGTTCGGCCACCATCGCGCTCGCCGCCGCGGTGGTGGGCGGCGGCCTCTCCACGGTGCTGATCAGCGCGGTGACCGGTCAACCGATCGGGTGACCGGCCGGCGAGTCGAGGCCGCGCCGGGTGGGTTCGCCGGCGAGCGTGGGAGCCGCGTGCCCGGGCCGTCTCGCCGCTGCTGCACGGGGTGATCGTCAGCGGCACCGGTGGCGAGGCCTTGGTCAGGGGCCGATGACGTACGCACGAGGGCCCGCACCGACTGCTCGGTGCGGGCCCTCGTGGTGGTGTTGCGGACGTCAGCCCTGAAGGACGTTCAGGTTGAACGACGCGGTCACCTCGGGGTGAAGCTTGATCTTCACCGGGTAGCTGCCGGTCGACTTGATGTGACCGGGCACCTCCAGCCGGCGACGGTCGAGGACCGGGCCGCTGGCCGCCTTGACGGCGTCGACGATCTCGGCCGGAGTGACCGAGCCGAAGAGCCGTCCGCCGTCGCCGGCGCGGACCTTCAGGTTGACCTTGAGACCCTCGAGCTGAGCCTTGACCTCGTTGGCGTGGTCGAGGTCGCGGATCTCGCGAGCCCCACGGGCCCGCTTGATGACCGTGACCTGCTTTTCCGCGCCCTTGGTCCAGGCGATCGCGAAGCCCTGCGGCAGCAGGTAGTTACGGCCGTAGCCGTCCTTGACCTCGACGACGTCGCCCGGGGCACCGAGGCCGGACACTTCCTGAGTCAGGATGATCTTCATATCGGTGCCTCCTCTCAGCGGGTGGTGGCCGTGTACGGCAGGAGCGCCATCTCACGGGCGTTCTTGACTGCACGGGCGATCTGCCGCTGCTGCTGCGAGGTCACGCCGGTCACCCGACGAGCGCGGATCTTGCCGCGATCGGAGATGAACTTGCGCAGCAGCGCGGTGTCCTTGTAATCGATGTAGGCGATCCCGTCCTTGTCGAGCGGGTTCACCTTCTTCTTGGGCTTGCGCAGTGCCGCAGCCTTGGCCGTTGCACGTGCTCCTGGTTTGCGATCGCGAGCGCTAGGCGCCATTAGAACGGTGGCTCCTCATCAAAATTGGCGCCCGAACCGGCACGCGCGGGAGAGGGAGAGGGAGCAGCCGAAGCCCAGGGGTCGTCGAAGTTGCCTCCGCCGCCACCCTGACCGCCGCCACCGCCGCCACCGAAGCCGCCGCCACCGCCGCCGGAGCGGGACATCTTCTGCACCTTCGCCGTGGCGTAGCGCAGCGACGGGCCGATCTCGTCGACCTCAAGCTCGATGACGGTGCGCTTCTCACCCTCGCGGGTCTCGTACGACCGCTGACGCAGCCGGCCCGACACGATCACCCGGGCGCCACGCTGCAGCGACTCGGCGACGTGCTCGGCGGCCTGCCGCCACACGGTGCATGCGAGGAACAGCGGCTCGCCGTCCTTCCATTCGTTCGACGCCTTGTCCATGAAACGGGGCGTCGAAGCGACTCGGAACTTGGCGACCGCAGCCCCGGAGGGGGTGAACCGCAACTCGGGGTCATCGGTCAGATTGCCGATGACCGTGATGGTGGTGTCTCCTGCCATGACCATCTCCTCGCGCACTCAGCGTCTCGTCGTACAGGCTCGCAGAGCCGTACGACAGAGTCACGGAGGCTGATCCGGACGAACCGGGGTTGGATGCTCTAGCGCATTTCCGGTCGGATGACCTTGGTGCGCAGCACGGACTCGTTGAGGCGCAACTGACGGTCCAGCTCGGCCACCGCAGCAGGCGTGGCCTGCAGGTCGATGACGGCGTAGATGCCCTCGGCCTTCTTGTTGATCTCGTACGCGAGGCGCCGGCGGCCCCACACGTCGGTCTTCTCAACCGAGCCACCCGCGGTCCGAATCACGTTCAGGTACGTGTCGAGCGACGGTGCGACGGTGCGCTCCTCGAGGCTGGAGTCGAGGATGACCATGAGTTCGTAGTGACGCAAGACGTGCTCACCTCCTGTGGGCTAAGCGGCCACGGTCCTTCCGTGGCAGGAGGTCTTGTGTCGCTGCCCGCACGCGCCGAGGGAACCCGGCCGGACGCGGACAACCGCACCAGGATACCCGGTCCGAACGATCATGCCCGGGGCGGTCGGATCAGCACCCGGACACGCTGACGGGGGTCCACCGCCCGACCGGGTAGCGATCGGTGGTGGACCCCCGTCCAACGAGGCCGCGGGGCGTCCCGTCCGCATTCCTTGGGTGGGACCTGGGGAGGAACGACCACACCGATGAGGTTGGACGGAAGACGCCCCGCGGAGCTTTATCGTGTTGTTATCTGACGATACAACAGCACTCGTACCTTGTCGGGGGAAAAAGTACAAATTTCCGAGATTCTTCATCGGCCTGGATCCGGGGTGTGAAGGGGCCGCCCCCGCCGCGCCGGGCCGCGTGGCGGAGGCAACCTCGCTGTCGGCCGTCGACCCCGGTCACCGGACGTGGCGCCCACGCCACCAACCGGACCGGGCACTGGTCGCCGGTTCAATCCCATCAACGAGCGTCGGTCCGAGCGGTGACGTGTGACCCCCCGCGACACCGCCCCGACCGTCGCGGCGGCAGTCAGGGTCGCGACGTAGGCTCGCTCGCATGCGTATCGGAGCCCACGTCGACTCGACCGACCCGCTGGCGGAGGCGGCCGCCCGGTCCGCCGACACCGTGCAGTTCTTCCTCTCCGACCCTCAGGGATGGAAGGCGCCCAAGCCTCGGGAGGACGCCGAACTACTGCGCACGGCCGAGGTCGACCTCTACGTGCACGCGCCGTACGTCATCAACGTGGCGACCCTCAACAACCGCATCCGGATCCCGAGCCGGAAGCTGTTGCTCGGGCACGCCAACGCGGCCGCCGCCATCGGCGCCAAGGGCGTGATCGTCCACGGCGGGCACGTCAACGCCGGTGACGACCTGGCCGTCGGCTTCGACAACTGGCGCAAGACCTTCGCGTACGCCGCCGACTCCGGTGGCTTCGGCGTGCCGGTTCTGATCGAGAACACCGCCGGGGGCGACAACGCGTGCGCCCGACGACTGGACGCGCTGGCTCGACTCTGGGACGCCATCGGCGACCACGAGGTCGGTTTCTGCCTGGACACCTGCCACGCGTACGCGGGCGGCGAGGACCTGCTCGGGCTCGTCGACCGGGTCAAGGCGATCACCGGCCGGATCGACCTGATCCACGCCAACAACTCCAAGGGCGCGTTCAACTCCGGCCAGGACCGGCACGACAACCTGGGCGGCGGGACGATCGACCCGGAACTGGTGGTGGCGGTGATCCGGGCGGCCGGGGCGCCGGTGGTGGTCGAGACACCGGGGGGTGTGGCCGGTCAGGCCGCCGACATCGACTTCCTCCGTCAGCAGCTCGGGACGGAGAGCCGGGCAGCATGACGACCGGACAGCCCGGGACCGGTGCGGCCCGGCCCGCCCCCGCCGGCGCGGAAGCCGAGAACCAACCCGCCACCGCATCCACGACGGGCCGCCCGACCCGGTCGGCCGACACCTCGGGCACCGACCAGGCGCCCGACTCCGCCGAGGCATCGGCTGCGACGTCGGCGGAAAGCCCCGGGCCGCGATCGACCGACGGCGCGAAACCCGGAGCGGCGACGAACGGCAGGCCCACGGGCGCCAGCGTCGCCACCGGTGACATCGAACCCGGTCCCGCGAAGGACGACGCGGCCAAAACCAGCGGTACGCGCGAAGCAAGCGATACCGCCAAAGCCAGCGGTACCGGCGAAGCAAGCGACGCGACCAAAGCCAGCGACACAGCCAAGGCCAGCGGTACGGCCCGGGACGTCACCGGCACGGACGCACCGAAGCGCGGCTGGATCAGCCGCCTGACCAAGCGCGGCAAGGCGGCCAAGGGGGCCAGCGCCACGGCCGGCGCCCCGGTCAACGACAGCGACCCGGCCAAGGACGACAAGACCAAGGCAGACGCCGCCAAAGACGGCGTCCTGGTCAAGGACAACGACCCGGACAAGGACGACAAGACCAAGGCAGACGCCGCCAAGGACGGCGACCCGGCCAAGGACGGCGACCCGAAGGACGACGCGGCCAAGGGCGATGGCGCGACCAAGAGCGCGAAGCCGGGCGACGCCAACGGTCAGCCACTGACCGATGGCGAGACGAAGCCGGCTGACCCGGATCGTTGGGAGGCGTTCGCTTCCGCTCCGGAGCCGAAGCCGTCCATCCTCACCCGGTCCGGCCGGGCCGTGGGCCGATTCCTGATCCACGAGTGGACCCTGGCCGCCCTCGGCGCGCTGGCGCTGGCCGTGCTGATGACCTGGCCGACGCTGCGCTACCCGCGCTACACACTTCCGCAGGACTACTGGGATCCGAGCCTGCAAGCCTGGCAGATGGCCTGGTCGGGGCACATCCTGCTGGCCGATCCGGCGCGCCTGTGGCAGTCCAACACGTTCTTCCCCGAGCTGTGGAGTTTCGCGTTCTCCGACACCCTGCTCGGGTACGCCCCGGCGGGGATGCTCGGCAGCGGCCCCGAGGACGCGGTCCTGCGCTACAACATCATGTTCGTGCTGGCGCACGCGCTCGCCACGTTCGGGGCGTACGCCCTGGCCCGACAGCTCGGTGCCGGCCGGATCGGTGCCGCCGTCGCCGGGGTCACCTACGCCTACGCGCCGTGGTTGCTGTCCCAGGCCGGGCACCTGCACGTGCTCTCCAACGGCGGGATTCCGCTGGCGCTGGCGATGTTGGCGCGCGGGCACGGTTGGTCACTGCGGCACGGTTACCGACCCGAGCGCCGGCACGACGGTTGGGTCTACGGCGGTTGGCTGGTGGCTGCCTGGCAGCTCAGCCTCGGCTTCGGCATCGGGCTGCCGTTCGCGTACTTCCTCGGCGTCGCGGTGTTGGTCGTCGTCGTCCTCTTCTACGTGCGGCGGCTGCGCACCCGCCAGGCCGTACCGTTCGGTCGCCGGCTGCTCCTCGCCGACCTGCTCGGCGGGTTGCTGTTCGCCGGTGTGGGTCTGCTGATGGCGTTCCCGTTCTTCCGGGTGACCGAGCTGCACCCGTACGCCGAGCGCACCATCGACGACGTCGGCATCTTCTCGCCGCCGGCGTCGGGTTTCGTGACGTCACCCGCGGAGTCGTTGATCTGGGGTGGACTGCACAAGGGCGCCCGGGCGGCACTGCCATGGCATCCGGAGATGACCCTGTTGCCGGGCTACGTGCTCTACGCGCTCGCCCTGGGTGGGCTGTTCTTCTCGGTCTGGCGGCTGCGGCATCGCCTGCTGCTGCTCGCCGGGGTGCTGGTGACGATGGCCTTCGCGATGGGCACCCGTTTCTTCGACGGCACCTTCACCTACGTGCCGCTCTTCGAGCACGTGCCGGGCTGGAGTGCTCTGCGTACTCCCGGTCGGTTGATGTTGTGGACCACGTTGTTGCTTGGCCTGCTCGCGGCGGGAGCGGTCACCGCGCTCACCGACCGGGTCCGCGAGTTGACCGCGCAGCGGATCCCGTCGTGGCCGGGGCCGTGGCTGCGGATGGCCACGTTGCTGCCGCTGCTGCTGGTCACCGTCGAGGGCCTGAACAACACCCCGCACCCGGTGGTGCCGAGAACGCCGGCCGCGATGCGTACGGCCGAGGGACCCCTGCTGGTGTTGCCCAGCAGCCAGAACCTGGACCAGCACGTGATGCTCTGGTCGACAAGTGGGTTCCCCGACGTGGTCAACGGCGGCAGTGGCTTCACTCCACGGCAGCTGGACGACGTCCGTCGGGTGAGCCAGGCGTTCCCCAACCAGACAAGCATCGACTACCTGCGCACGCTCGGCGTCCGGACGGTGGTGCTGCTGCGCGACCGGGTGCCAGGTACGCCGTGGGAGATCACCATCGACGCACCTGTCGAGTCGCTCGGCATCACCCGCCAGGAGGTCGGGAACGCCGTCGTCTACAAGCTCTGACGCGGGGTCAGGTGGCGGGGGTGGGCTCGGGTTCGGGTTCGGGGGCCGGTGCTTTGCGGCGCCAGCGGTCCAGCCACGGCGCATCGGGTGCGCCGTCGAGGACGCCACCGTCCGGGTCGTCCGGGTAGGTGGCCCGTACGGCGTCCCGCTCGGGGTGCCGGATCTCCTGGATGACCAGCACGCAGAGCACCACCACGGTGGTCAGCCGCAACGTGGAGGCCAGCACGAACACCCCCTCGGGGAAGACCGGGCGGCTGGTCGCCGCGCCGAGCAGCTCACCGTAGAAGGCGACGAAGTAGCAGACCTCGGCGATCTGCCAGGCCAGGAAGGCTCCCCACTTGGGGCGGGCCAGCACCACCAACGGCAGGAGCCACAGCACGAACTGCTGCGACCAGACCTTGCTGAAGATGAGGAACGCCGCGACCACCAGGAAGGCGAGCTGGCCCAGCCGCGGGCGGCGTGGTGCCCGCAGCGCCAGCACGGCCACGCCGAGGCAGGCCAGCCCGAACAGCGCGTACGAAAGGTTGTTGAGGGCGGGGATGTTGCCGTTCAGCCACTCGAACGGGCCGAGCCGGGCGGGGTCGTTGCCCACCTTGCCGTCCAGGTAACGCCCGATGTACCAGAACGTGCCCCAGTCGATCGGCCGAGTGGTGTTCAGCTCGAAGAATCGGTCCCAGTTGTCCGGGTACGCTCGCGCGGCGGGCAGGTTCACCAGCACCACGGCGGCGATCGCCGTACCGATGGCGGTGAGCGCGGCACGGACCCGGTCGGCCCGCAGCGCGAGAATGAGGATCGGCCCGAGCAGGAACAACGGCCACAGCTTGGCCGCGCCGGCCAGCCCGAGCAGCACACCGGCGACCGCCGGTCGTTTTCGGGCCCAGGCCAGCAGGCCGAAGGCGGCCAGCCCGATGGCCAGCAGGTCCCAGTTGACGGTGGCGGTGAGCACCAACGCCGGGGCGAGTGCGAACAACGCGGCGTCCCAGGGTCGTCTGCGGCGCAGCGCCAGGATCACCGCCACCGTGGCCACCGCGAGCGAGCCCAGCACCAGCGCGTTGAGGTTGTAGAACCACTGGCCCTGGTTGATGCCCGGGTCGTCGACACCGACCGCGTGCACCGGCAGGCCCAACGCGCCCATGAAGTAGCCGGTCAGCACCGGGTACTCGACCGGGTGGTCACGGTAGGGCACCTTGCCCTCGTTGAGCCCTTCGGCGTAGTAGAGGGCGAGGACGTCGGTGTAGCAGAACCGGGTGTACTGGACGTTGTTCTGCCAGGCGCCGTCCTGGCAGGGCGACTTCTGCACCCAGTGCAGCGCGAGAGTGAGGCAGACCAGGGCCAGCACGATCCGGACCGCGGTCCAGAACCGCCGCTCCTGGCTGGCCGGCCGGTCCAGCGCGGTCGCGTGGTCGCCCAGCGGGCCGCCGATCGCACCGGAGAGGCCGCGGACGAACCCGTCGGAGCGGGACGGGTGGTCGGTGGTGCCGGCGTCGTCGATGCCGGGCGTCGACTGGGTGCTCATGAAAAGGCATCCTGCCGTATGACGGGGGTACCCGTCCCGTCCCGACGCGGAGAGATCTGGGTACGAAAACGCCGCCGCCGGCCGGACAGGTCGTCCGGTCGGCGGCGGCGTCGTGCGGAGCTGCGGGTCAGTCCTGGTTGGGCGGTAGGCCGGGCAGCACTCCACCGCCGGCACCACCGAACCCACCACCTGGCCCACCTGGCCCACCGGGCCCGCCAGGCCCACCGGGGTTACCGCCCGGGTTGCCCCCGGGGTTACCGCCCGGGTTACCGCCCTGAACCGTGCAGAACGGGTCGGTCAGCGGGTCACAGGCAGGGCCGCCCGGTTGGCCCGGCAGACCCGGGATGGCCGGCGGCGGCTCCTTGCCGTTGCCCTTCGTGACGTCACCCTCACCGGTGACGCTGGGCAGGGGGATCTCCTCCAGGCCCTTGAGGGCGGTGTTCATGTACTTTTCCCAGATCGGGCCGGGAAGGTTCGAGCCGCCCACATCCTTGCCGCTGGCGAGGCGGATCTGCGGCTTCTTCGGGTCGCGGCTGCCCACCCACACCGCTGTGGCGTTCTGCGGGGTGTAACCGACCGTCCAGGCGTGCGAGTTGTCGTCCTTGTCGTACTCCCAGGTGCCGGTCTTGGCGGCGGCCTGGCGGCCGTTCTCCAGGGAGATGTCGTTGGGGCGCGGGATCTGCTTCAGGACACCGGTGACCTCGTCGGTGATCTTCTTGGGGATCCGCGGCTCCACCTTGATGCGCTCGCTGCCGACGACCTTCCACTTGCCGGTGTCCTTGTCCTGCTGCTCCACCTTGATGACGAAGTGGGCCTTGATGTACTTGCCGTCGTTGGCGAACGTCGCCATGGCGTTGGCGTGGTCGAACACGGTGATCGGGTACTTGCCGAAACCGGTGTAGTTGTCGAACGGGTTCGGACCCTTCTTCGACAGGTCGAAGGCCTGCGGCGGGTCGACGCCCCACATGGTGGTCACGCCGGCCTTCCGGGCCATGTCGACGACCTTGTCCGCGCCGATCTTGTCGGCGACCCAGTAGAAGGGCACGTTGTACGACTGGACCGTCGACTCTTCGAGGGTGCAGTACTTGCCGCACTTGAGGTTGGTGCGGCCGGCGTTGCCGATCGCGACAGAGGAACCCTCGGGCTTGTACGGCGTGGGGTCCCAGTGCGACTTGACCGAGATGCCGGCCTCGATCGCGGCGGCCAGCGTGTACACCTTCATCGACGAGCCCGGCTGGTGCCCACCGGTCAGGTCGCCGTTCTTGTCGGTGTTCTTGCCTGCGTAGTCGAAGTCGGCGCCGCTGTCACCGCCGTAGTAGGCGAGCACGCGACCCTTCGACGGGTCGATCGACACCACGGCCGCCATCAGGTTCTTCGGCTGGTCGTTGAGCTCGGAGCCCTTCTTCGACTGCATCGCCGTGTTCTCCGCGGCGGTCTGCAACTTCGGGTCGATGGTGGTGGTGATCCGGTAGCCGCCGTCGCGCAGCGCGTCCACGCAGCTCGTCTTGCCCTCCGCACCGCTGTCGGAGCAGAGGCCCATCGCGTCCATCTCCTGGCGGACGTAGTTGATGACGTTGCCGCGCGGGCTGTCGACACCGAACCCGTTGCCGCCCTTCTTCGGTGCCAGCACCTTCGGGTACTCGGTCGGCGACACGGGCTTGCCGGGGGAGTCCACCCAGCCTTCCTTCTTCATGCCGGCGAGCACGTAGTCCCACCGTGCCTTGGCGTCGGGCATGTTGACCGCGGGGTCGAACCCCTTGTGGGTGTCGCTGGCCACCGGCTGCTTGATGACCGCCGCGAGGACCGCGCCCTCGGCCACGTTGAGGTCCTTCGCCGACTTGCCGAAGTAGGTCTGGGCCGCCGCCTCGATGCCGTAGGCGCCGCGGCCGAAGTAGATCACGTTGAGGTAGTGCTGCATGATCTGCGGCTTGTCGTACTTCTCGTTCAGCTTGGAGGCGAGGATCGCCTCCTTCACCTTCCGGCCGTACGTGTCGTCCTGGAGATTCTCGAACGCGTTGCGGGCGTACTGCTGGGTGATGGTCGAGGCACCCTGCTTGTCGCCACCGGAGATGTTGTTCCATCCGGCCCGGACGATGCCCTTGTAGTCGACGCCGGAGTGCCGGTAGAAGTTGCGGTCCTCGGCTGCCGCCACCGCGTGCTGCACGAACTCCGGGATCTGGTTGATGGTGACGAACGTACGGTTCTCGCTGCCCAGCTTGGCCAACGCGGTCTTGCCGTCCTTGGCGTACACCGTGGTGGACAGCGGCAGCGGCAACTCGTTGGGCATGACCACGTTCGTCGAGTAGTAGGTGAACCCGACCACGCCGACACCGGCCAGCATGATGAAGACCGCGACCCCGGCGATCAGCAGGTTCATCCGTTTGCGCTTCTTCGCCCGCGCCGCTCCCGGGCCGCCGGCGCCACGACCGCCCCGGCCCGGCCCGTTGGGTCCGCCCGGACCGTTGGGCCCACCCGGGCCACCGGGACCGCCGGAGACCGGCGAGACGCTCGCCCGGGCCACCGCGGCGCGGCCACCCACCGAGGCGGAGCCGACACTGGCCCGGCCCGCCGAGGCGGCGCCGACAGCGGCGGCACCGACCGTGGCCCGACCTGCCGGTGCTCCGGGCGCCGGGGACACGGGCACCGAGGCCCGGCCCGCGCCGGCACGACCGGCGGCCACACCCGGCGCCGGCGACACCGGCACCGAGGCCCGCCCTGCTCGGCCCGGGGTCGCCGAACCCACCGAGGCCGATCCGGCCGCCGCGGTGCCACGCGGCGGCACCGAGGCAGAACCGCCCACCGTGGCCCGCCCACCGGCGGCCCGCGGCGGCACCGAGGCGCGACCCGGGGTTGCCGCGCCGCCCTCCGAGGCCGACCAGCCACTCCCGGGGGAGTCACCGCCGGGTCTGCGGTGCGCGTCGTCCGCGCCCGACCCGGGGTTGCCGTTCGCACCCGGGTACTGGGCCCGGCCGCGCGCAGAACTGGGATCGCCGTACGAGTTCATTCCTCACACCCTGCCGGTCGCGGTGGGGCGCGACTGCGCCGCCACCGGGTTGCCGTGAGTTGCTTCACCCGGGACGGTGGCACGAGAGTGCCACCTCACCGAGGTCAATGCCGTATCAATCGGGCCAATCGGACCAACGAGCGGTCGTCCGTCCCGGGTTTTGTCGATGGCCCCGGGGCCGGTCCAACCAGCTGCGATCACCGTTGCGCCTCTCGCCTCCGCCGACCCGCACCTTCGGCGGCCGCCATGTCCTGCTCGCCGGTGCCGTCGCTGTCGCCGGTCAGACCGTCCCGGCCGAGCAGGTACTGCTCGACGAGATGGTTCCAGTCACAGCCGAGGCACACCTCCACCACGAAGACCTGGAACTCACGCAGCGTCATCGCCAGGACGGGCAGCTCGGTAAGTGTCCGTGCCTGCCCGGCGGACTGCTTGAGCTCGTCGCCATAAATGTAGTGGACGAGGGTCAGGTTTTCACTGCGGCAGATCGGGCAGCGCCGCTCGGTCGGCTCTCCGTGGAACCGGGCGGCGTTCTTCAGGTACGGCGATGCGTCGCAGACGTCGTACGTGCCGACCCGGCCGGCCAGGAGCTCACGCAGCACTGCTCGCTTCTGAAGCGAGTAGTCGACGACCTGGCGCTGCGTACGCATGCGGAGAAGGGTACGCGGTCCGGCCCGACCAGGCGACCATGCTCACGATCCGTGACGACGACGTCTCGGAACGGGGGTTTGCCCTGGCTGGCGCGACCCGCTAACGTGCGATGTATCGGACCGATACATCGCGGCGGTTACCGCTTCACGCCGGAGGGTAAGGAGAGGGTGGCCAGTGCTCGAGTTCGCCATCCTCGGCCTCCTGCAGGAGTCTCCGATGCACGGCTACGAGCTGCGCAAGGAGCTGACCGCCAAACTCGGCGCGATCCGGGCGGCGATCAGCTACGGCTCGCTCTATCCAACCCTGCGCAGGCTGCAGGCGGCGGGATGGATCACCGAAGCTGCTGAGACACCCGCCACTGCCGAGGAGGTTCCCGCGCTGACCAGCCGACGAGGTCGGGTGGTCTACAAAATCACCGCGGACGGCAAGGAACGCTTCGCCCAGCTGATCGCACAGGCCGGGCCCGAGACGTATGACGACACGGGCTTCGGGGTGCACTTCGCGTTCTTCGCCCGGACCGACCAGGCGACCCGCCTGCGCATTCTGGAGGGTCGCCGCCGCAAGATCGAGGAGCGTCGCGAAGGGCTTCGTGACGTGCTGGGCCGGGCAGCCGAGCGCCTCGACGCTTACACCTTGGAACTACAGCGCCACGGCCTCGACGCCTGTGAGCGCGAGGTCCGCTGGCTGGAGGAGCTCATCGCCAACGAGCGCTCCGGCCGAGCCCCGACGGTCCCGAACATCGGGACGGCCGGTGGCCGACGAGAAGACAACAGCCCGCCTCCGCCTGGAGAGACCAGGAATGAGCGGCCGTGACAGAAAAGAAGGAGGCAGACGCTATGGGCTCCGTCCGCGTCGCCATCGTCGGTGTGGGTAACTGCGCCTCGTCCCTTGTTCAGGGCGTCGAGTACTACCGGAATGCCGACCCGAACGACCGCGTCCCGGGTCTCATGCACGTCGCCTTCGGCGACTACCACGTCAACTCCGTGGAGTTTGTCGCGGCGTTCGACGTGGACGCCAAGAAGGTGGGCATGGACCTCGCGGAGGCGATCGTCGCCAGCGAGAACAACACCATCAAGCTCTGCGACGTGCCGCCGACCGGCATCAGCGTGCAGCGCGGTCCGACCTTCGACGGTCTGGGCCAGTACTACCGCGAGATCGTCGAGGAGTCCGACGCGACCCCCGTCGACGTGGCGCAGGCGCTGCGCGACGCGCAGGTCGACGTCGTCGTCTGCTACCTCCCGGTCGGCTCCGAGCAGGCCGCCAAGTTCTACGCCCAGGCCGCGATCGACGCCGGCTGCGCGTTCGTCAACGCCCTGCCGGTCTTCATCGCCTCCGACCCGGAGTGGGCCCAGAAGTTCACCGACGCGGGCCTGCCGATCGTCGGTGACGACATCAAGAGCCAGGTCGGCGCCACCATCGTGCACCGCGCGCTGGCGAAGCTCTTCGAGGACCGCGGCGTCGAGCTGCTGCGCACGTACCAGCTCAACTTCGGCGGCAACATGGACTTCATGAACATGCTGGAGCGCAAGCGGCTGGTCTCGAAGAAGATCTCGAAGACCCAGTCGGTCACCTCGCAGATCCCGCACGAGATGAGCAAGAGCGACGTGCACATCGGCCCGTCGGACCACGTGCCGTGGCTGGACGACCGCAAGTGGGCGTACATCCGCCTGGAGGGCCGCTCGTTCGGTGACACCCCGCTGAACGCCGAGCTCAAGCTCGAGGTGTGGGACTCTCCGAACTCGGCTGGCGTCATCATCGACGCGGTTCGGGCTGCGAAGATCGCGCTGGACCGGAAGATCGGCGGCCCGATCCTGTCGGCCTCGTCGTACTTCATGAAGTCCCCGCCGGTGCAGTACGCCGACCACGACGCCCACCAGGCCGTCGAGGAGTTCATCGCCGGCGAGGTCGAGCGCTGACCCGCTGAGCACCAGGTACGGCCGAGGGCCGGGTCCGTTGGGACCCGGCCCTCGCCGCGTTCGGCGCCTCGCCGTCCGGACGGCGAGCGAGCTACTTCCAGCTCGGCTTGCCCTGCTTGGCCTTGGCCGCCCGCTCCGCCTTGCGGTCGGCAAGCGACTTGGCGCCGCGGGCCGCGGCGTTGACGGAGTACGGCAGGATGTCCTCGTGGACCTCGCCGTAGCCGACCACGAACGCCGTCACGTCGAGGACGACGTGCGTGGTCTGGAGCGCGTAGATCGAAACGGCGTCGGCGGTCCAGCCGATGCCCGACATGAACGCGTTCGAGTTGACCTGGTTGGCCGAGTAGTTCAGTGACGCGAAGTTCGCCGGCCGCGCGGTGTCGTAGGGGAAGATCTGCAGGAAGCCCGCGTTGACCGCGGTCGTCGCGGTGACGATGCCGAAGAGCGCGTCACCGTAGTAGACGAAGTCCTCAAGCAGGACGTGGATCGTCTGGCCGCCCCGCAGGCGGCCCGCGCTGTCCAGGGTGGTCGAGGAGGCGTTGGCGATCCGGTTGCGAAGGCCGGGGTCCCGGGTGTCGATGACCCGCTGCGGGACGATCGGCACGATCTGGTTCGAGTTGCCGGTGGTGTACACGTAGTCGGTGATGGAGTTGTTGGCGCTGTCCTTGACGGACACCACCTGGAAGTTGCCGTCCTTGTCCACGCCCATCGAGCCGATCGGCGCTTTCGTACTCAGCTGGTCACCGCTGGGGGTCAGCATGAGCTGTGGGCCGGCGAACTTGACGTTGAACGCGCCCGTTTCGAGGTTCGTGTTCTCCAACCGCAGGGTCGGCACGTTCGCCGGGTTGACCAGGGCGGTGGTGCCGCCGCCCGTGACGACGTTGTTGGCGGCCTGGATCACCGGCTGACCAGGGTCGGCCTGGGCCGAGCCGGCCGCGACGGCACCGACCACTGTGGTGCCGGCGACGCCGGCGGCCACGGTGCCCGCGCGGCGCAGCAGCTGACGCCGGCCGACGTTCTTGTCCTGGTTTTCGGTCATGAGTACCCCCGCGAAAGTGGAAACGACGCTTGATCATGACCGCTGCGGCATGGAATCCATATCGACCGGTCGGCTGATAGTCGGGATTTGTCCCGCATCCGGCGGGCCGACCGACCGCGAGCGGTCAGGACCAGGCGTGGCGCAGGGCGACCGCGGCCTCCAACTCCAACAGCGTGACCTTGCGCGGCAGACCGCCACCGAAGCCGACCAGCTTGCCGCCCGCACCGACGATCCGGTGACACGGCACGATCACCGGCACCGGGTTGCGGTTACAGGCCACGCCCACCGCCCGAGCCGCCCCGGCATCGCCGACCCGGCGTGCCACCTCGCCGTACGTCAGCGTCTCGCCGTACGGAATGCGCGTCATCTCCCGCCACACGGCCCGCTCGAAGTCCGAGCCACGCGGCATCGACACCGGGACGGTGAACGCGGTCAGCTCGCCGGCGTAGTAGGCCCGCAGCTCGGCGACGGCCTGCCGGGACAGCTCGTCGCCGGGTTCCTCGGTGGCGGCCTCGACCCGACCGAAGTGGGTGCCGCAGACAGCCGTGCCATCGGTGGCGACGGAGAACTCACCGATCGGGGAGTCGAGCACGGTCCAACGCATCGCCCCATTCTCCCCGACCCGGGCGACCGGGCGAACCCCGCCGGCAGCAGCCGGTCCGCGTTGCGCGGCGTCGATACCGTGCAGGTCGTGGCAACGGGGACGCTCATCTTTCTGATCATCGGCGGGGCGGGCATCGGGGTGCTCGCGCTCGCCCTGCTCGGCACCGAGCTGTTCCAGTTCGGGCACGCCGACGTGGATGGTCCGATCTCGGTCGAAACGGTTGCCGGCTTCGCCGGGGCGTTCGGCTTCGGTGGGGCCATCGTCAACGAACTGCTCGGTGCGCGTACCCCCGGCATGATCGTCGGTGCGGCGGTCGGCGGCGTGCTCGCGGCCGTGCCCACCGGCTGGCTGGCGGCCCGGCTCAGCCGGGCCGCGCGCAACATGCGCACCGATCCCACCCCCACCCGCGACGACCTGGTCGGCGCGCTCGGCCTGGTCGTCACCCCGGTGCCGGTCGACGGCTACGGCGAGGTCCGGGTGCGCCTCGCCGGCCAACCGGTCAAGCTCAGCGCCCGCGCGGACCAGCCGATCCCGCTCGGCGCCCAGGTCTTCGTCGTGCAGGCGCTCAGCGAGACGAGCGTGCACGTCGAGACCTACTGATCTCCTCCTCGTAGACGGGACTCCTTTATATGGCCCTGCTCATCGCCATCGGTGGCGCGGTTGTCCTCGCGCTCATCCTGGTGCTCTTCGTGCTCTCCCGGATCAAGGTGGCCGGGCCGAACGAGGCGTTCATCGTCACCGGCCGCAAGGGCCGCACCACGCAGACCGCCGACGGCGGCCGGTCGACCGACAACTCCGGGCAGAAGGTCGTGCTGGGCGCCTCGGTCTTCGTGCTGCCGGTGGTGCAGAAGCTCCAGTCCCTCGACCTGTCCAGCCGGCGGATCGACGTCGGCATCCGGGGCGCGGTGAGCAAGCAGGGCATCCGCGCCGATCTGCACGGGGTGGCGATCGTCAAGGTCGGTGGCACCGAGGACGCCATCCGAGCCGCCGCCCAGCGGTTCCTGCACCAACAGGACGAGATCGACAACTTCACCCGGGAGGTGCTGGCCGGCGCGCTGCGCTCGATCGTCGGCCGGCTCACCGTCGAGGAGGTCATCCGGGACCGGGCGGCGTTCGCCAACGCGGTCGCCGAGGAGGCCGAGCACTCGATGACCAACCAGGGTCTGGTGCTGGACACGTTCCAGCTCCAGGACATCCTCGCCGAAGGGTCCTACCTGCAGGACCTGGGTCGACCCGAGGCCGCTCGGGTGCTCAAGGACGCGGCCATCGCCGAGGCGCGGGCCCGACAGCAGGCCGAGCAGGAACGACTGCTCGCCGAGGAGGCCATCGCCGAGGCAAACCGCAACCTGGCCCTCAAGCAGGCCGGCATCCAGGCCGAGATCGACGCGGCGAAGGCGAAGTCCGCCGCCGCCGGGCCGCTCGCCCAGGCGGAGCGGGACCAGGCCATCCTCTCCGAGCAGCAGAAGGTCGCCGAGCGCAACGCCGAACTCAAGCAGCGCCAACTCGACACCGAGGTACGCAAGCCCGCCGACGCGGCCCGGTACAAGGTGGAGCAGGAGGCCGAGGCGTCCCGCGCCGCGGCGGTGCTGCACGCCGACGCGCAGCGGCAGTCCGTGATCGCCGCCGCACAGGCCTCCGCCGAGCAGGCGCGGCTCACCGGTGAGGGCGAGCGGGCCCGACGTGCCGCACTGGCCGAGGCGAACGCGATCGAGGGTGCCAAGGAAGGTGAGGCCGAGCAGCGTCGCCGTTCCGCGATCGCCGAGGCGGTGGAGCGCGAGGGTCAGGCCGAGGCGGCGGCCATCCTGGCCAGGGGCGAGGCCGAGGCGGACGCGATGGCGCGCAAGGCCGAGGCGTTCGCCGCGTACGGGGAGGCAGCGGTCCTGGACCTGCTGGTGAAGGTGCTGCCGCAGGTGGTGGAGGCGGCCAGCGCCCCGATCGGGGCGATCGACAAGATGACTGTCATCTCGACCGACGGTGCGTCGTCGCTGACCAAGTCGGTGGCCGGCAACGTGGCGCAGGGGCTCCAGCTCGGCAGCGACCTGACCGGGATCGACCTGGCCGGTCTGCTGGCCCGGCTCGGCTCCGCGTCGAGTCCGACCCGCAACGGCGCCGCGTCCGTCGACGGGCAGGCCGTCGAGACCCGCTGACGGTGTACGCGACGGGCGTCGCTCCCGGTTCGGGGGTGGCGCCCGTCGGCATGCCGGGGCGGGCCTGCCCGTCGGCACGCCGCAGTGATCCACTCGGCTTCCTGAAAATCGGGCCATGCGCCGTGTCGGGACACCGCGACTTCAACGAAACCGAGTCGATCATCGCAGGGCTCGGAGCGTGCGGCTCGGAGCTCTAGGGGATCAGGCCCTCGGCACGGGCCCAGCGCAGCAACTCCGCCTCGGCAGCGTCGCGGTCCAGCGGGCCGTGCTCGAGGCGCTGCTCCTTGAGGTGCTTCCAGGCTCGCCCGACCACCGGCCCCGGCGGTACGCCGAGCAACTCCATGATCGCGTTGCCGTCCAGGTCGGGACGAACCCGGGCCAGGTCCTCCTCGGCCGCGATCCGGGCGATCCGGTCCTCCAGCGCGTCGTAGTCCGCCGCGAGCTGGGCGGCCTTGCGCCGGTTACGGGTCGTGCAGTCGGAACGGGTGAGCTTGTGCAGCCGGGGCAGCAGGTCACCCGCATCGGCCACGTAACGACGCACCGCCGAGTCGGTCCACTCGCCCCGCCCGTACCCGTAGAAGCGCAGGTGCAGCGCGACAAGCGCGGTCACCTGCGCGGTGACGTCCTTGGGGTAGCGCATGGCCTTCATCCGGGCCTTGGTCAGCCGAGCGCCGACCACCTCGTGGTGGTGGAAGCTGACCCGACCGTCCGGCCCGACCGCCTTCGTCGCCGGCTTGCCCGCATCGTGCAGGAGGGCGGCCATCCGCAGGACGAAGTCGCAGCCCTCCTCCTCGTAGGAGACCGCGTTCTCGACGACCGTCAGGGTGTGCTCGTAGACGTCCTTGTGCTGTGCGTGCTCGTCGATCTCCAGCTTCAGACCGGTCAGCTCCGGCAGGAACCGGTCGGCCAGGCCGGTGTCGACAAGCAACCGCAGGCCGGTGATCGGGTCCGCGCCGCAGAGCAGCTTGGTGAACTCGTCGCGGATCCGCTCGGCGGTGATCCGGTCCAGGTCGGCGGCCATCTCGCTCATCGCCCGGTGCACGTCCGGGTGGACGGCGAAGCGCAACTGCGCGGCGAACCGGGCGGCCCGCAGCATCCGCAGCGGGTCGTCGCCGAACGACTCACCCGGGGTGCTCGGAGTGCGGATCACCTTGGCGGAGAGGTCGTCCAGCCCGCCGTGCGGGTCGGTGAACCGGTGCTCCGGCAGGCTGACCGCCATCGCGTTGATCGTGAAGTCGCGCCGCTTGAGATCCTCGTCGAGGCTGGTGCCGTACACCACCACCGGGTTGCGGCTGACCTGGTCGTACGACTCGGCGCGGAAGGTGGTGATCTCCAGTCGGAGGCCATCGCGCTGCGCGCCGATGGTGCCGAATTCCCGGCCGGTCTCCCAGATCGACTCGGCCCAGCCCTTGATGATCCGCAGCGTCTCGTCGGGGTGCGCGTCGGTGCAGAAGTCGAGGTCGTCACCGAGCCGGCCGAGCAGCGCGTCCCGTACCGAACCGCCCACCAGGTGCAACTCGTGACCGGCGCGGACGAACCGGCGGCCCAACTCGTCGGCGACCGGGGAGACCCGGAGCAGTTCGGCGACGGCGTTGCGCTGCGCGGCGGTGAGTTCGCGGCGGTCGGCGGCGTGAGGAGCGGAGGCTTCGGACATGGGATCGCCAGCCTATCGGGCCGGGGTGTGATCCGATCCGCCGGGCGTGGGTAACGGGTGGGGGTTGACTATGGTCTGTGGCGTGCGGGTCGGTGTCCGACCCGACGTACCCCTGGGAGGCTGGAGATGAGCGGCGGGCTCTACCGCAGCGCCAACGCCGCGCACGGCGGCGGGCCCGGGGCCGGCGCGCGTCCGGGTGACGGCGCCACCTTCATCTCCGCCGAGCCGCTGAACCAGCCGGCCCTGGAGTCGACCGCGCCGCCGCAGGAGCAGGTGGCCGAGGCGAGCGCGGCGGCCAACAGCGCGGTGATGGCGGTTGGCAGCCTGGTCAGCCGCGGCACCGGCTTCCTCCGCAACCTGGTGATCGGCGCGGCCCTCGGCGGTCTGCTTGTCGGCGACGCGTACACGACCGCCCAGATCCTGCCCGGCATGGTCTACGAGTTCCTGCTCGGTGGCGTCCTCACCAGCGTGCTGATCCCGGTGCTGGTGCGCCGACGCAAGAGCGACCCGGATGGCGGGCAGGCGTACGCCCAGCGGTTGCTCACCCTCGCGGTGTTCGCCCTCGGCGCGGCGGCTCTCCTGGCGGTGGCCCTGGCCGGGCCGTTGACCTGGTTGTACGGCAGCGGTGAGTCGACCGGGGAGTTCTCCGGGCTGGTCCGGCACCTGTCGTACCTGATGTTGCCGATGATCTTCTTCTCCGGCCTCTCCGCGTTGATCAGCGCGGTGCTCAACACCCGGGGTCACTTCGCCGCCCCGATGTGGGCGCCGATCCTCAACAACCTGGTGGTGATCGGCACCGCCGGCCTCTACATCGCCATCTTCGGCGCGAAGATCGTCCAGCCGGAGGACATGACGGCCGGCCGGGTCATCCTGATCGGTGGGGGCACCCTGGTCGGCGTGGCGGTCCAGGCGACCGGCCTGCTGCCGGCGCTGCGCAAGGTCGGCTTCCGCTGGAAGATGCGCTTCGACTTCCGGGCGCTCGGGCTGCGCGAGCTGGGCCGGCTCGGCGCCTGGATGATCTGCTACGTCGCGGTCAGCCAGGTCGGCCTGATCGTGCTGATCAACCTGCTCAACCGGGCCGGTAAGGAGAACGCCGCCGGCCCGCTGATCTACAACAACGTCTTCCTGCTGCTGATGACCGCACACGGCATCATCGCCGTCTCGATCATCACCGCGCTGATGCCCCGGATGAGCGCGGCCGCGGCCGACGGCCGCTACGGCGACCTCGCCGCCGACCTGTCCCGGGGCACCCGCACGGTCACCGCGGTGCTCGCGCCGATCGCGGTCTGCTACGCCGTCCTGTCCACCCCGATCGCGTTCACGCTGTTCCGGGTGGGTGCCTTCACCGAGGACAACGCCACCGCCACCTCCGTCGTGCTGCTCGCGGCGGCGCTCGCGCTGGTCCCGTTCGCGATCAGCCAGCTCTTCACCTTCGCGTTCTACGCGCTGCCGGACACCCGTACCCCGGCGTTGATCAACATCCCGGTGGTGGCGCTCCGGATCGGGGTGCAGATCGTGCTCTTCGTGGCCTTCTCGGCGAGCTTCGCCGGCGCCGGAATGATGATCGGTAACGCGGTGTCCTACCTGGCTGCCGCGATCGGCTCGGCCTGGCTGCTCCGGCCACGCGTCGGTCGGATCGGCCTCGGCGGCATCATGCGCACCGGCGGCCGGGTCGCGATCGCGGCGCTCGGTTCGGCACTTGTCGGCCTGCTGGTGGTGAAGCTGCTACCCGGCGACGACACGCCCAGCCGGCTGGAAGCGGTGGTGCAGCTCGTCATCGGTGGTGCGGTGATCGGCGGGACCTACCTGGGTCTGGCCATGTTGCTGCGGATCAGCGAGATCGCCGAGGTGGTCGGCATGGTCCGCCGCCGCCTCGGTCGCTGACCGCCAGCGGTTGGTCACAAAAAGTCGACACGCACACGGACCGTGACCGCGGATCACCAGGCTGGGGACGCACCTGTGGATAACTCCGCGATTCGCCGGTCAACCACCGCATCAGCCTGTGGATAACCAACCGTAAGGCTGAGGGTGCGGGGCCGATCGGTGGGAACATGCCAGGTGTGGGGAGGGGCCGCGCCAGCCCAGCCCCGGCGTCGGTCACTTGCGGTGAAGCCGTAGATTAGCTAGTACATGTGCCAGCAACGTGGCTGACAACGGTCGTAACCGGACGAGCTCCTCGACTGCCGGCAACCCGCCGGGTACGGCGGGAAGATGACATGTCGAGGAGATGGGCAACCCAGGTAAGGTCGCTCTCGACGGGTACGGCAGGGGCCGACGCGGCGCGTCGACACCGTCGGCCGGTTCCTTCAACGGCAGAGCGGGAAGCCACATGCCCAGCAGTTCGGGTCCATCGATCGACACGATCACCGAGGGAGGACGGGTGACCCAGGTCGGCGAGGGTCAGGAGGCAGACGAGAGCGCTCCTCCGGTTATGACCTTCGGTGCTCCCACGGCCGGTGAAGTCCTCGCCGAGCGTTACGAACTGGTTGAGCACATCAACAACGACAGCGCGGGTCGGCTGGTCTGGCGCGGGGTCGACGTCATCCTGCGCCGTCCCGTCGCAGTCGTGCTGCGCTACCCGGGTGGCGACTCCGCCACCGAGATGCTCCAGGCCGCCGTCGCGGCGAGCCGGGTCATCCACCCCAACCTGGTCGGCGTCTACGACGCGATCGACGAGGCCGAGCGGGCGTACGTGGTGCGCGAGTGGGTCGACGGGCAGTCCCTGCGCGACCTGGCGACCGACGGCCCACTGGATCCGGCCCGCGCCACCGCCATCGGCAACGCCGTCGCGAGCGCGCTCGCCGCGGTGCACGCCACCGGCATGGTGCACGGCAACGTCCACCCCGGCACCGTCATGATCAGCGACGAGGGTCGCGTGGTCCTGGCCGACGCGCGCACCGATGGTGCCGACAGCCAGGAGAACGACATCCGGGCGGTCGGCGGCATCCTCTACTTCGCCCTGACCGGCTCCTGGCCGCACGCCGAAGCACCCCTGCACGGTGCCACCGCCGGTCACGGCCGTGCCGCCATCCCGGACGCCGTTCGGGACGCCGGGGGTGGCATCGCGGCGCCACGTCAGGTCCGGGCGGGCGTGCCCGCCTACCTGGACGACCTGACCATGGATCTGCTCGACGCCGAGATCGCGCCGCCGTCGTCCGATGTGCTCGCCGCCGAGCTGGCCCGACTGGACGTGCCGGCCGAGGAGGAGCACTACCTCGAAAACAGCGGCCCGCTGCGTTTCGCCGCCGAGACCGGTGAAGAGCCGTCGCCACTGGCCGCGGCCGGTGGTCGCAAGGTCGCCGTGGGCATCGCCGGCCTGCTGGCGGTCGCCCTGGTCGGTCTGCTGATCGGGATCAGCACGCTTGGCGACAAGGACCCGCAGGCCAGCCCGAACCCCACTCCGTCGGCGAGCGCCTCGGCCGGCGCTGCCACCCCGGCCGCCGCGGTGGTCCGCAAGCTGCCCGTGAAGGACGTCCGGATCATCGACCCGGACAGCAAGGTGCGCGATGAGCTGGACGGCGCCATCAAGGCGGTCGACGGCGACCCGGACAAGGGCTGGGGCACCGACACGTACACGACCGCCAAGTTCGGCAACACGAAGCAGGGCATGGGGATCTGGCTGGACCTCGGCGCGCCGCACACCGTCAAGTCGGTGCAGGCGGTGCTCTCGGCCCGTGGCGCCTCCGCCCAGCTTCTCACCGGCAGCGTCAACCCGCCGTCGACCTCCAACGGCGACAAGCAGGTGATCGCCAACTACCGGACCGCGAAGAACGCCATCGGGCAGCCATTCGAGGACCACGACGGCACCACGATGGCGTTCGACGGCTTCGACGCCGACCGGAAATACCAGTACCTGCTGTTCTGGGTCACCGAGTTGCCGCCCGCCGAGGGGGGCTTCCAGGTCGACGTCCAGGAGATCACGGTCCAGGGGTCGTGAGCCTGGCACCCCCACCGTGGCGCCGCATTCGCAGGACGTGGTGATGGACGGGCACGCCGCGGCTTCGGATCTGGAGCTGCTGCGTGCCCACGTCGATGGTGACCGGCACGCTTTCGCCGAGCTGTTCCACCGGCACCGCGACCGGCTCTGGGCGGTCGCGGTGCGTACGCTCGGCGACCGTGAAGAGGCCGCCGACGCGCTCCAGGACGCGCTGCTCTCCGCGCACCGGGCAGCCGCCCGGTTCCGTGGTGACTCCGCCGTCACCACGTGGCTGCACCGCATCGTGGTAAATGCCTGCCTGGACCGGATGCGTCGCCGGCAGGCGCACCCGACCGTGCCGCTGCCGGACGGCAACCGCGCGGGGGACGGCTCGGGCATCGGCGGGATCGAACCTGTCGCACCCGCACCGGACCACGACACCGCGCTGGTGGTCCGCGAGGCGCTGGCCGCGCTGCCCGTCGAGCAACGTGCCGCGCTGGTGCTGGTGGACGTCCAGGGCTACCCGGTCGCCGAGGTCGCCCGGATCCTCGGCATCGCCGAGGGGACGGTGAAGAGCCGGTGCGCCCGGGGCCGGGCCCGGCTGGCGGTGCTGCTCGGGCATCTTCGCCCCGCCGTCGCCCCGACGCCGTCGGCCCGCCCGCACGCAAACGGCCCGACCAGGGAGGTGCCGGGCGTCACGCCGGGGAACCCGAGCCCGGCCGAGGGCGTCGGATCGGGGTCGGGGCGGTACCGGCGGGACGCCAACCAGGAGGACACGTGACGACCGAGGGGTTCCGGGAGGTCGACGACGACCTCCTCGCTGACTACCTCGGCGGGGCGTTGGACGGCACCCCGCGGCAGGAGGAGGTCGCCGAGCTGGTGTCCACCGACCCGGCCTGGGCCGAGGCGTACGCGCTGCTGGCTCCCGCGCTCGCGGAGGTCCGTGCCGACCTGGGCCGCTGGGCCGAGCCGTCGCCGCGGATGCCGCAGGCGATCGCCGACCGTCTCGGCGCCGCGCTCGCAGATGCGGGGCCGACACCGGCCGAAACCTCGGCCGACGAGGATGCCTCCGCAACTTTCGAGGTCGACCGACCCGGCGACACCGCGCCACCGCCCATCGTGCCGACGCAGGGCGGTGCCGGCCGTCGGCCAGCCGTCCGCGTACCGGCCGGTGCCGGTCGTCCGGCGGCGCCCACCGGCCCGGGCCGCCGGCGCAGCTGGGTGCGCCGTGGCGCACCGGTGGCCACCGCCGCGATCGCCGTCGTCGCGCTCGCGTTGGGCCTGAACCAGCTGTCGATGGGCGCGAGCGACGACTCCGGCACCACCGCCATGAACGCGCCCGACATCGCCGCGGCGCCCGCACCGGTCCGCACCACCGGGCCGGCACTGCACAGCGGTACGAACTACGCCCCGCAGACCCTCGGCGACCTGCAGACCGCATCGTCTCCCGGTCGGGCGACCAGTAACACGCCCGGCACCCAGCCGGGGGTGGAAGCCGAGGGTGACCGACGTCCGTCGCCCGACGGCTCGGACCAGTTGGCCCGGCTGACCACCGAGGCCGCGCTGACCACCTGCCTGACCAGCGTGGCGGCGGAACACGGATCCG
Source organism: Micromonospora sp. NPDC049171 (assembly GCF_040648275.1). Lineage (NCBI taxonomy): Bacteria > Bacillati > Actinomycetota > Actinomycetes > Micromonosporales > Micromonosporaceae > Micromonospora > Micromonospora sp. NPDC049171. Next base: position 187,795 of record NZ_JBEZDJ010000011.1, on the reverse strand, counting down.
CCCCCCTGGCGGTCGAGTTGATCGACTACGCGCGGTTCCAGGGCGAGCAGACACTTGTCATCCGTTTCACCGACGCGACCGGGGCCCGCTGGGCCTGGGTGAGCGGCCCGGAGTGCGGAGTGCCGGGGTCCGGCTCGGACAGCCGGTATTCGGCGCGGGTAGGGTGAATCCACGGTCGACGGCACGATGACCACCCACGTGACCTGACCCACCAGATGCCGGTTTCGGGAATCCCCGGTTCGTACGATGACGTTCTGGAAGTCAGCTGTCGGCCCCATCCAGGCGTCGGCAACTCGGATCAGCACCGGCGCTCACACCGACGCTGAAACACACACAATCGGGAGACGGCAGTGGACGAGGTCCGCAACCTGATCATCATCGGCTCCGGTCCGGCCGGCTACACGGCGGCGGTCTACGCCGCCCGCGCCAACCTGAAGCCGCTGATCATCGAGGGCGTGCAGTCCGGTGGTGCGCTGATGACCACGACCGAGGTGGAAAACTTCCCCGGCTTCGCCGACGGCATCCTCGGCCCCGAGCTGATGGACAACATGCGCAAGCAGGCCGAGCGGTTCGGTGCGGAGTTTCTCACCGACGACGTGACCCGGGTCGAGCTGGTGGACACCGGCGACGCCGGTTCCGGTGCGGTGAGCACCGTCTGGGTCGGCCAGACCGCCTACCGGGCCCGCTCCATCATCCTCTCCACCGGTTCGGCCTGGCGTCCGCTGGGCGTGCCCGGCGAGCAGGAGTTCCTCGGCCACGGCGTCTCCTCCTGCGCCACCTGCGACGGCTTCTTCTTCCGCAACCAGCACATCGTGGTCGTCGGTGGCGGCGACTCGGCGATGGAGGAGGCCAGCTTCCTCACCCGCTTCGCGGAGTCGGTCACGATCATCCACCGCCGAGACTCGTTCCGGGCCAGCAAGATCATGGCTGAGCGGGCGTTGAGCAACGAGAAGATCAAGGTCGAGTGGAACAGCGCCGTCGAGGAGATCCTGGGCGACGACGGCAAGGTCACCGGCGTACGGGTCCGCAACGTGCACACCGGTGACACCAAGGTGCTGGACGTGACAGGTGTGTTCGTGGCCATCGGTCACGACCCCCGCAGCGAGCTCTTCCGTGGTCAGGTCGAGATGGACGACGAGGGCTACGTGAAGGTCCAGGCCCCCGGCACCCGCACCAACGTGCCAGGTGTCTTCGCCGCCGGTGACCTGGTCGACCACACCTACCGTCAGGCGATCACCGCGGCCGGCACCGGCTGTGCCGCCGCGCTCGACGCCGAGCGGTTCATCGCGACGCTCAGCTGAAACAAGGAACACATCCCGGAGGAGGGGCATAGTGGGAAATACCAAGGCGGTCACCGACAAGAGTTTCGTCGCTGACGTGCTGCAGGCCGACAAGCCGGTTCTGGTGGACTTCTGGGCCGAGTGGTGCGGCCCCTGCCGCAAGGTGTCGCCGCTGCTCGAGGAGATCGCCGGCGAGATGGGCGACCGGGTCAGCATCGTCAAGCTCAACATCGACGAGAACCCGGAGACCGCCCGCGCCTACCGGGTCATGTCGGTGCCGACGCTCACCGTCTTCAAGAACGGCCAGCCGGTGCAGTCGATCGCCGGTGCCAAGCCGAAGGGCGAGCTGGTCCGGCTCATCGAGTCGGCTCTCTGAGCAGCAGAAACATCCACCGAACCCCGTACCCGCTCGTCGGGTGCGGGGTTCGGTGTCCTTCCGGCCGCGGCGTCGACGTTTTTTCCGGCCAGGCCACCTCGCCGCCCCGGAACGCATAGCCTCAACCCTGGGCCGCCCGGCCAGCCAGCGTCGTGCAGAGGGGGTCGTGCCGTGCGTCCGATCCGATCCGGTGACCGGGGACCCGCGGTCACGGAGATCCGCAGCATCCTGACCGGCCTCGACCTACTCACCGTCACCGGGCCGCACGCCGACGAGTTCGACCTCGCCACCGAGCGGGCGGTCCGCGCGTTCCAGCAGTCCCGCGGCCTCAGCGTGGACGGCCGGGTCGGGGCGGAAACCTGGCGCGCCCTGGACGCCGCCCGCTGGCGGCTCGGCGCCCGCACCCTCTACCACGCGGTCCCCGACCCACTCACCGGCGAGGATGTCCGGTCGCTGCAGGAGCGGCTGCTGGAGATGGGGTACGACGTGGGCCGGGCGGACGCCATCTACGGCATCCGGACGTCCCGGGCGGTGGCCCAGTTCCAACGCGAGGTCGGCCTCACCCCCGACGGATCCTGCGGCCCGCACACCATGAACGCGCTGCGCCGGATCGGCCGCAAGGTGGTCGGTGGCCGACCGCAGTGGCTACGCGAGTCCGACGCCATCCGGCAGTCCGGCCCGGCGTTGGTCGGCAAGACGGTGGTCATCGACCCCGGGCACGGCGGCACCGACCCGGGGATGGTGGTGCCCGACGGGTCGCTGCGCTGGACCGAGGCCGACCTGATGCATGACCTGGCCAGCCGGCTGGAGGGGCGACTCGCCGCGACCGGGGTGCGGGTGCAGCTCACCCGTGGCCCGTCGCCCGACAGATGCCTGCCGGACACCGACCGGGCGCTGCTGGCCAACTCGCTGGGCGCTGACGTGTTCATCTCGCTGCACCTGGACGGCCACGCCAACCCGGAGGCGGAGGGCGTCGCCACCTACCACTACGGCACCGACAACGGCGTGACGTCGGCGACCGGTGAACGCCTGGCCGGGCTGGTGCAGCGGGAGATCGTCGCCCGCACGGGGCTGCGCGACTGCCGTACCCACGCCAAGACCTGGGACCTGCTGCGGCTGACGCGGATGCCGGCCGTCCGGGTCGAGGTCGGCTACCTCACCTCGCCGACGGACCGCGCCCAACTGGTCGACCCCCGTTTCCGCGACCGGGTGGTGGAGGCCATCGTGGCCGCGGTACAGCGGATGTACTACCCGATCGAGCGCGACGTTCCGACCGGTTCGCTGGACGTCAGCGAGCTGCGGGCCGTCGTGACCGCCGGCACGGTGGTCGACTGACCCGCCGGGCGGCGATCAGGTGTTGGTGGAGCGGGTCGCCGGGGCGGGACGGACCGGACGAAGCAGGGTCTCCGGGCTCATCGAGCCGAGCAGCTTCTCCAGCGCGTACTCGACGTCGGACTTCCAGCTCAGCGCCGTCCGCAGCTCAAGGCGCAGCCGGGGAAAACGCGGATGCGGACGTACGGTCTTGAACCCCACCGAGAGGAAGAAGTCGACAGGTGCCACGCAGCCGCCCGCGGGGTCGTCCGCGTCGCCGAACTTGGCGTCGCCGAACGCCTCGATGGCCTTGATCCCCCGCTTGGTCAGGTCTCGGGCGACGCCCTGCACCAGCATCCGGCCCAGCCCGCCCCCGGAGAACGCGGCGACCACGTTGGCGGTCATCAGCAGTGCCGCGTCCGCGGAGACCGGTGAGGTCGGGAACGCCATCGAGCGGGGCACGTAGGCGGGCGGCGCGTACGTCACGAAACCCGCCGGCATGCCGTCGACGTACGCGAGCTTGCCGCAGGAACCCCACTCCAGCAGTGTCTGGGAGACCCACGCCTCCTTCTCCAGGCCCGGGTCACCGGCGGCGCAGGCCCGGTCCGCGGAGACCGGATCAAGCTCCCAGTAGACGCACTGCCGGCACGGCCGAGGAAGGTCTTCCAACGTGTCGAGGGTCAGGCTGACCAGACGTCGCGACATACGGCGCATCCCCACAATAGGCTCGGTGGAAGGATCGGCACGAAACGACAGTGCCGCCTTCCTGCCCCCGACGAGCGATCGTACGCCGCCGATCGGCGATACGGGAGGGGACGCGCAGATGCACACCGCACCGGGGGACGTCCCGGACGACGGTCCGCCATGTGGTCGATCCGTCTCGGCAGGCCTGCGACGTGGCCCTGGCGGACTAGGATCGACAATCGGTGTCCCACCGCCATGGTCATCGGTGAATGGGGTACCCGGGACGGGAACCACCCGAGCAGCGATCGAGGTGAGGTCATGACCGGCACGACTCTTGACGACTACACCGACCGGTACGCCCGGCGGGTACGCGGGATGACCGCCTCGGAGATCCGAGCACTGTTCGCGGTCGCCAGTCGTCCAGAGGTCGTCTCGCTCGCAGGTGGCGCACCGTACATTGCCGCCCTTCCGCTGGACGCGGTCGGTGAGATGCTCGGCCGGCTCGGCTCGGAGCACGGCGTGACCACCCTCCAGTACGGCATCGGTCAGGGCACCCTCGAGCTGCGCGAGCGCATCTGCGAGGTGATGGCGCTCTCCGGCATCGACGCCGCGTGCGGCGCCTCCCCGGAGGACGTCGTGGTCACCGTGGGCGGGCAGCAGGCCCTGGACCTGGTCGCCCGGCTCTTCCTCGACCCCGGTGACGTGGTGTTGGCCGAGGGTCCGACCTACGTGGGCGCGCTCGGCGTGTTCCAGGCCGCCCAGGCGCAGGTCGTGCACGTGCCGATGGACGCGGACGGGCTGATCCCGGAGGCACTGGAAACCGCCATCGCCGACCTGGCCCGCGCGGGCCGGCGGGTCAAGTTCCTCTACACGATCCCCACCTACCAGAACCCGGCCGGTGTGACGCTCAGCGAGGAGCGCCGGGAACGGGTGCTCGACATCTGCGAGCGCGCCGGTCTGCTCGTCGTCGAGGACGACCCGTACGGTCAGCTGGGTTTCGAGGGTGACGCACCGGCGCCTTTGCGGGCCCGTCGCCGCGACGGGGTCTTCTACCTCAGCACGTTCTCCAAGACCTTCGCGCCGGGGCTGCGCGTCGGCTGGATCCTGGCCCCGCACGCGGTCCGCGACAAGCTGGTCATCGCCAGCGAGGCCCAGATCCTCTGCCCCAGCGTCTACGCCCAGACCGCGGTGGCCACCTACCTCGGCACCATGCCGTGGCGGCAGCAGCTCAAGGTCTATCGCGAGGTCTACCGGGAGCGCCGGGACGCCCTGCTCGACGCGATGGCCGACCTGATGCCGGAGGGCACCAACTGGACCACGCCGGCCGGCGGTCTCTTCGTGTGGGCCACCCTGCCCGAGGGCCTCGACTCGAAGGCGATGATGCCCCGCGCGGTCGCCGCTCGGGTCGCCTACGTGCCCGGCACCGGCTTCTACGCCGACGGCACCGGCACCGGCGCGATGCGGCTGAATTTCAGCTTCCCGCCGCCGGAGCGGATCCGCGAGGGCGTCCGCCGGCTGGCCGGTGTGATGGAGCAGGAGATCGCGATGCGCCGGGTCTTCGGCGCCGTGGGCGGCACCGCCGGCCGACGCGGCCAGGCCGGCTCCGACGTGCCAGGGCCCGACTTGGCATGATGCCGGCATGGGTACGACCGCCACTGAGCGCCTCCTCGTGACCGATTCCGCCACCTCCACCGACCTGCGTGTCGTGGTGCTCGCGGGTGGGCTCTCCTACGAACGGGACGTGTCACTGCGCTCCGGTCGACGGGTGCTCGACGCGCTGCGCGCTGTCGGGGTGGAAGCCGAGTTGCGCGACGCCGACGCGGCGTTGCTCCCCGCGCTGGCCGCCGACCCGCCGGACGCCGTCGTCATCGCACTGCACGGGGCCACCGGCGAGGACGGCTCGCTGCGCGGCGTGCTGGACCTGTGTGACATCCCGTACGTCGGCTGCGACGCCCGCGCCTCCCGGGTCGCCTGGGACAAACCCTCGGCCAAGGCGGTGCTCCGCGAGGCCGGCATTCCCACACCGGACTGGGTGGCCCTGCCGCACGACCGCTTCTCCGAGCTGGGCGCGGTCGCCGTACTGGACCGGATCGTCGACCGACTCGGCCTGCCCCTGATGGTCAAGCCCGCCCAGGGCGGGTCGGGGCTGGGTGGCGCGGTGGTGCGGGACGCCACGGCGCTGCCCGCCGCGATGGTCGGGTGCTTCGCGTACGACTCCACGGCGCTCGTCGAGCGGTACGTGCCCGGCATGGACGTGGCGGTCTCCGTGGTCGACCTCGGCGACGGACCGCAGGCGCTGCCGCCCGTGGAGATCGTGCCGCGCAACGGCGTGTACGACTACGCCGCCCGCTACACGGCCGGACGGACCACCTGGCACGCCCCGGCCCGGTTGGACCCGGAGGTGTCCGCCACGGTCGCCGACGTGGCCCTCGCCGCGCACACCGCGCTCGGTCTACGGGACCTCTCGCGGGTCGACGTGATCGTGGACGCTGCCGGCCAACCACACGTGTTGGAGGTCAACGTCTCGCCGGGCATGACGGAGACGTCGCTCCTGCCACTTGCCGTGCAGGCGGCAGGGCTGGACTTCGGCCGGCTCCTCGGCACCCTGGTCGCCCGAGCGGCAGCCCGCCTCACCACTCCCTGACCTACTCGCCGCCGCCTCGGTGCGCCGCCGCCCCTGAGCCGACCATGAGGTTGGCGTGGCTGCCACACGCCTGGATCACCGCACCACCCTCATGGTCGATCCACCATCAACGAACCGTCCGTGCGTCCGGCCCGTCGGTGCGCGGCGGTGCGGCGGGTACGGGACCGGCGGTGCTGCTGTCCGGGCTGCTGTTGTCCGCAGTGCCGTTGTCCGGGCTGCTGTTGTCCGCGGTGCCGTTGTCCGCGGTGCCGTTGTCCGGGGTGCCGTCGTCCGAGGTGCCGTCGTCCGGGGTGCCGTTGTCCGGGGCCACCTGCTTGACGGTCTGCCCGGCCGTGCCGGGGACGGCCTCGTCATCGGTGTCCCCCGCCGAGCCAGAGAGGCCTGCGGCACCGCCGAGAACCTCGGGTCCGCCGGGAAGCGGCTCCGCCGTGCCAGCGGCGGCGGTTGCTGGGACGACGGCGGTTGTCGGCGTACCGGACGTCGAAGCGATGGATGGTGAGGCGGTGGACGCGCCGGTTGCCTCGTGGGTGGCGGATGCCGATCGGGCGGCTCCGCTGGTCGGCTCGGCGACGTCGGCCGGAGAGCCGGCCTCCACGACGAGGGAATCCGCTGCGGGTGCTGCGGCCTCGTCGGTCTGACCGGTGGCGACGATAGGCTCGGGCGCTGGTTCCAAAGTCTCCTCTGCGGCCTCGATGACCGAGGCCGCCGCTGCCGAGGCTGCCTCCGCAGCGGCGGCGGCAGCGGCATCCGCGGCGGCCGACTGGGCCAGCAGGCTGGACGGTGCCTGCCACTGGATCCGGGGTGGCTCAGCGAGCGGACGACCACCGAACTCGGCAAGCCAGGCGGCAACGAGCGCCAGATTCTCCCGCCACTGCGCCTCGGAGATCGGCGGCAGAATCGAATCCCACAGCGACAGGAAGGTGCCCCGCAACTGGAGGCGGCCGTACGGCCGGGCGAGGAACCACATGTGCAGGTGAGCCGAGCCGTCTCCCCACCGGTTGACGTGCACCCGCGCCACGCCGTCGAGTGACCGGATGGCCCGTTCCAGCCGTACGGTCATCACGCCCAACTCGGCGGCAAGCAGGTTCGGCAGGTCACCGAGGTCGAGGTGGGTCCGCGATTCCAGGATGAGCACCATGGGCAGCCCGGTGGGCCGATCCATGGCACGGACTCGCCACCGTTCGCCCACCCAGATGTAGGCCTCGTCGGGCGCGTTGCAGGCGGTGCATTCCCGGAGGCCCTCGCCCTTCCGGGGCGGTTCGACCGGGACCGGATCATCGAGTTGCTTCACGTGGAGGTCCCCCTCGAAGGGGAACGACGGCCACTGCGTGAAGTCCGGGACTGAGGGAGGGGTGTCGTGCACGACGCTGACCCTAACCGAGTCTGGCACCGCTGTCCCTACCCGTTTGACCCCTCCCGATCGACCAGATCAGTGCTCTTCGTCGATCAGGTGTGCCACGTCACCACCGCGCGGCGAAGCGATATCCACAGGCTGCCGAGATCGCCAATACGGGCCGTCATCCACAGGCTCGCACCCGCTCTCACGCGCTGTTTCACGTGAAACAGGGGGTGCCTGTGGACAACGGGTGTGGATAACTTTTCCACCGGTCGGTCGTTGTCCGAAGATCGCCGAACCGCGTGGCAATGACGGCTCGACTCCGCCAGCCGAGCGGGGACGGACCTGTCCCGCCCGGTCGCGCGGGGGCGCTACCCGGGAGGGACAGCCGCGCCGACCGACGGGCGGACAACGGCGATCGAAACGCCCTTCCGGACTACCTGACCGAGCCGCCGCCATGGAGGTGTGGTTACCCGCCCGCGTAACCGCTGAGACTGGCGGTACGAGGCGCGGACGCCTCCGTGCCCCGAGGGGCGCCGGGGTTGCCGACGGGCGCGAGGGCTCACTGGGCTCGCGGGATGTGGGGCAGCATCGATCGCTGGTCGACGGTCCCACGTCGGGGCCCACCCGGACAGTGCGTGGCGATGACGAGAAGTGGCTGTCGAGCGTCAGGCAGCGACGGCGACAGCGACGAGGATTCAGGGCCGTACACGCGTCGAGAAGGTCGTAAGAAGTTCCGGAGCGACTGGAGGGTACCCCTGCGGCCCACGAAGCGGCAGCGGGCCACTCAACGGCCGCACGGGTGCCTCATGGTCATCCCACGGGGAATCGGAAGGTCCACACGACAGCGGATCTCCGTTTCACGTGAAACGGAGCCCGCGCACGCCCCGTGCCCGCAATGATCGACTCGGTTTTCATGAAGTCGCGGTGTCCGGCCCAGCGTGATGCACCGACTTTCAGAAAGCCGAGTCGATCATTGCGGGCACACCGTCGTGATCGACCGCAGCCCGCCGTTGCGGGCACGCGTCGGGATCGGCGCGGACCGCCGCCGCAGACCGACGCCGCGAGCCGACGCCGCGGGCCGCCGTCGCGGGCCGCCGTCGCGAGCCGCCGTCGCGAGCCGCCGTCGCGGAGGACCGCCATCGCGGAGGACCGCCATCGCGGAGGACCGCCATCGCGGAGGACCGCCATCGCGGAGGACCGCCGTCGCGAGCCACCGTCGCGGACCGACGCCGCGAGCCACCGTCGCGGACCGACCCGCGGACCGACGCCGCGAGCCACCGTCGCGATCACTGCGGACCGGCGAATCGATCAGCGCGAGATGCGGCGTCGCGACGCGGCGCGGCGTCGGGCCGCCGGCTGACCCCCGCTGCGGCTCGCGAGTGCGACAGGCCCCGCCCCAGGATCGGCAATCGACAGCTGTTTCACGTGAAACGCGGAGCCGGAAGCAGAACGGCCGCGCTACCCGGAGGGGTGCGCGGCCGTAGGCGGAGAGGGCGGGTTCAGTCCCCGCTCTCCTCCTGCTGCACTCCGATGATCCCGACGATCCGCTCAAGGTCGTCCACGGTGGCGAACTCGATGGTGATCTTCCCCTTGCTCCGGCCGATGTCGACCTTCACCCGAGTGTCGAACCGGTCGGACAGGCGGTCGGCGAGATCGGTCAGGGCTGGCGCGTGGGCCTTCGGCCGCCGCTTCGCGGCCTGCCCCTTTGCCGGCCCATCGTTGAGCGTCAGCGCGACGATTTCCTCAGTCGCCCGAACCGAGAGGCCCTCGGCCACGATCCGCAACGCCAGCTGCTCCTGCGCCTCGGTCTCGTCGAGGCTCAGCAGAGCGCGGGCGTGGCCTGCGGACAGGATCCCCGCGGCAACCCGGCGCTGCACCTGGGCCGGCAGGTTCAGCAGCCGGATGGTGTTGGAGATCTGCGGGCGACTCCGGCCGATCCTGCGGGCCAACTCCTCGTGGGTGGCCCCAAACTCCTCCAGCAGTTGCTGGTAGGCGGCGGCCTCTTCGAGAGGGTTCAGATTGGCTCGGTGGATGTTCTCCAGGAGGGCGTCGCGGAGCATGGCGTCGTCCCGGGTGTCCCGGATGATGGCGGGAATGCTGTCCCGCCCCACCGCCTGGGCGGCCCGCCAACGCCGCTCGCCCATCACCAGCTCGTACTTCTCGTCGTCGAGCTGCCGGACGACGATGGGCTGAAGGAAGCCGACCTCCTGGATCGAGGTCTTGAGCTCTTCCAGTGCCTCCTCGTCGAAGACCTGGCGGGGCTGCTTCGGGTTGGGCAGGATCGCGTCGACCGGAATCTCGGCGAATCGTGCTCCGGGTACGGGGCTGAGCGTGGGCTCCGGCTCGTGAACCTGCGTCGCGGCGGTGACCGCCGGAACGGCTGCGGCGTCGGCCTCGACCGGGTGCTCGTTCTCCGGCTCCACCGTTGCGGTGCCGGCGGCACCCGGCACCGGCCCGGTCGGGATCAGCGCCCCCAGGCCCCTACCCAGACCGCCCCGAGGACGGTTCTTCATGCCTCGCCTCCCAGCGACTCGTCCGCACTACGCATTCCGACCCACCGGCTCCTTGACGCCTCGCTCGGCGATCTCCTGGGCGGCCTCGAAGTAACTCGTGGCTCCCCGCGATCCGGGATCGTAGGTCATCACCGACTGGCCGTAGCTGGGTGCCTCGGAGACCCGGACGTTGCGGGGGATGACCGCCTGGAGGACCTTGTCGCCGAAGTGGTTCCGGACGTCCTGCTCGACGGCGTCGGCCAACCGGGTACGCCTGTCGTACATCGTCAGGAGGATGGTGGAGACATCGAGCTTCGGGTTGAGGTGTTGGCGTACCAGGTTGATGTTGTTGATCAGCTGGTTGAGCCCTTCCAGGGCGTAGTACTCGCACTGGATCGGGATCAGCACCTCCTGCGCGGCAACGAGGGCGTTGACCGTGAGCAGACCGAGCGACGGCGGGCAGTCGATGAAGACGTAGTCGAACTCGCCCGGGTAGGCGGCGATCGCCCGGTCCAGGCGTGACTCCCGCGCCACGACCGACACGAGCTCGATCTCGGCGCCGGCCAGGTCGATGGTCGCGGGTACGCACCAGAGGTTGGGGATGCCCTCGACCGCCTGCGCCACCTCGGCCAGGGGCACGCTGTTGATCAGACAGTCGTAGACGTCCGGGATGCCGGTGTGGTGCGGGACGTTGAGCCCGGTCGAGGCGTTGCCCTGCGGATCGAGGTCCACCACGAGCACCCGGTTGCCGTGCAGGGCGAGGGCCACTGCAAGGTTGACGGTGGTCGTGGTCTTACCCACGCCGCCCTTCTGGTTGGCGACGCACATGACCCGGGTCCGGTCCGGCCGAGGCATGGTCACCTCGCCACTGGGATTCAGGATCTGCACGGCGCGCATCGCCTCCATAGCCAAGGGTGGGTCATCCTCTTCGCGCGTCGGGGTTTCACGTGAAACGTACGTGGGGTCGGTTGCCACGGCAGCCAACGAGTCGGTCGAAGTGACCGGCGCGTCGGCGATCACCGGCACGGCATCTCGTACCGCCGCGGCGCCGGGTTGGTGCGGGACCGCAGGCTCGAAGCGAACCGCTCGGGCGGTGTTGCGCCGGCCTGACGTCTGCCGCACCTCGACGACGTTGGCCGGTCGGGTCAGCCCTTCGGATGTCCGGCGAACACTCGCCGGGTCCACCACTTCGGCCCCGGTCGGTGGATCCGCTGGATCTCCGCCGAACAACGACGGATCGCCGTCCGCAGGCCCGGTCGTTCCGGGAGGCCAGCTCGGGTAGTCGGTTTCACGTGAAACGGGATCGCCTGTCGACCCGGTCACGCGTGGATCGTCGTACCTGCCGTCGTCATGCACCTGTCATCCCTGCCCGCTTCGGATGGTCGGTCCGCGCCCCGGTCAACTTGGCCACACCCACGCTCGCAACCCGGAGCGTACGGCCCTCGGGAGCGGTCGGAGACCCCGCGACGTCCGTCGCCCGCTTCACACTATCGACGCGCGGTCAGCCTACGGCGGACGGGCGCGGCCGGTCCACGTCGGGTTCTCATCCCCTCGTCCATCCGTACCGGTACAACGAGGCAACCCACCGACCGGAAGCCCGATGACACGAAGTGTCAGCGTCGGCGGGTCCGGCCGTTTCGGGAGCGCTTGTTGGTCGCCGCGCGTGCCGGGCCGACCATCCGCTCGCGCACGATCTCCACGACGGTGGTGGGCGGGTCGATCACTCCGGTCCCACAGAGGTGCAGGGTGGGCTCCCCGCCACCGAGTCGCGCCACCACCTCGGCGTGCTCCTCGATCTCGACGGCCGCGGACGAACCCTTCAGCGCCAGCAGGCGGCCGCCACGCACCGCCAGCGGGAGACTCCAGCCGGCGAGGCGATCCAGTGGCGCGACCGCGCGGGCAGTGACCACGTCTCCGCTGATCGGGTCCCGACCGCTCGAACCGGTAGCCGCCTCGTCGGCCCGGCCGCGGAACACCCGTACCGACTTGGCCAGGCAGAGTCGCTCGACGACCTCGATCAGGAACGACGTGCGCCGTGCCAGCGGCTCGATCAGGGTGACGGTGAGATCGGGGCGCGCGATGGCCAGGACAAGACCCGGCAGACCGGCTCCGGAGCCGACGTCCAGGACTGTCGCGCCGGACGGGATCCGCTCGGCGACCACCGCGCAGTTGAGGAGGTGCCGATCCCAGATGCGAGGTGCTTCGCGGGGGCCGATCAGGCCGCGGACCACCCCGTCGGTGACCAACAACTCGGCGTACGCGGCGGCCAGGTCGAGACGATCGCCGAAGAGGGTAAGCGCGGCCGGAGCCAGCTCTGGCGGCAGCGCCGCGTCCTCTGCTGACGGGGCGGTGCCGAGGTCGGCCGATTCGACGCCAGCCCCAGCGGGCTGGACAGCGGACGGCCCGAGCGGTGTGCCGCCCGGGCCGGTCACGGCGTCGGCCGTGCTGTCGTGGTGGGTCACCCGGTCAGTCCGCCGGCCGTACGACGATGCGCCGGGCCGGCTCCACGCCCTCGGACTCGCTCGCCACACCGGACATGGCGTTGACCACGTCGTGCACACACTTGCGCTCGAACGCGGACATCGCCTCCAGGCGGACCGGCTCGCCGTACTCCTTGACCTTCTCGACGGCGTTCTTGGCGACGGCGGCGAGTTCCTTGCGGCGGTTCGCCCGGTAGCCGCCGACGTCGAGCAGCAGACGGCTCGGCGTGCCGGTCTGCCGGAAAACGGCGAGGCGGGTCAGCTCCTGGAGCGCCTCCAGGGTGGCTCCGCGCTGACCGACCAGGTTCTGCAGGCGATCGCCGACCACCTCGACCATGGGGCGTCCGGCGGCGACCAACTCCTCGATGTCGCCGTCGTAGTCGAGGATGTCGAGCAGCCCTTCGACGTAGTCGGCCGCGATCTCGCTCTGCTGGAACAGGTCGCCCTCGCTCACCGCCTTCTTCACTCTGCCGCCAGCGGCGGTATCGGTGCCCTCGTCGGCCGCGCTGTCCTCGTCGGTCTCGGCGTCGTCGCCGTCCACCGCGAGCGTCGCGGTCTCCTCCTCGTCCAGGGACTGCTCGGTGCGGGGGATGCTGGTCTCGGTCACGGTCTCATCTCCGTACTCGCTCGGCCGGACCGTCGGGTCCGACTGGTTTCCCGGGGCCGGCGGGAGGTCGCCGGTGCCCGCGGGCACGTCTGTACGGGCAGTGTCGCCCGTGGCCGCACGGTGCGCGGTCGGTTCCGCTCGGCGCCACCGGACGGCGGCTGCGCGGCGCGGGACGGGCCGCCACCGGTCACCCGGCGACGGCCCGTGCGGGTCAGCCCTGCCGCTTGGCGGGACGGCTCTTCTTCGGGTTGTTCGCCGGCTTGGCACCCGGCTTCGGCCCGGCCACCTTGGGCGCGGTCGCCTTGACCGGCGCCGGCGGGGCCGCCTTGCCGCGACCGAACAGGCCACCGGACTTGGCGGGCTGCACCGGGCTGCGGTTGGCGGCGGGAGCGACGGCCTTCTTGGCGGTCACCGGCGGCGGGAACTTCCGCAGCACCCACTGCTGCTGGCCGAGGGTGAAGAGGTTGTTGGTGACCCAGTAGATGATGACGCCGATCGGGAAGATCGCGCCGGAGATCAGCAGCGACGCCGGGATGCCGTAGAGCATCAGTCGCTGGATCATCCGCTGCTGCGGGTCTTCCGCCCAGCCGGTCTTGAGGATCATCTGACGGCTGGTCAGGTAGGTGGTCGCGATCATCACCAGGACCAGGACGCCAGCAATGATCTTGACGGTGCTGCCGGTGGCGCCGAGGCGGGACAGTTCGTCGGCCGTGGAGCCGAACTTGCCGGCGATCGGGGCGGTGAAGAGCTTCGCCTGCGAGGCGCTGGTGAACTGGTCGACGCTCCACCCGTACAGGGTCTTGCCCTGGTTCGCCGGGTCCAGTCGCTTCAGGGTGTGGAAGAGACCCAGGAAGACCGGGATCTGAAGGAACATCGGAAGGCAACCCATCAGCGGGTTGGCCTTCTCCTTCTTGTAGAGCTCCATCATTTCTTTCTGGAGCGTCTCCCGGTCACCCTTGTGCTTCTCCTGAAGCTCCTTGACCTTGGGCTGGAGCGCCTGCATCGCCCGCTGGGACTTGATCTGCTTGACGAAGACCGGGAACAGGATCACCCGGACGGTGACCACCAGGAAGATGATGGACAAGATCCAGGCGAAGTTGGTGCCGATCACCGAGCCGACCGGTACCCCGATGGCGTCCCAGGCAGAGTGCCAGGTCAGCAGGATCCACGAAATCGCGTAGTAGATCCAGTCGAGACTCAGACTCAATTCGGGGCTCCAGTCACATCAGCACGGCGGCGGCCGCCCGGCTCCGGCACCGGGTCATGTCCACCAGGGTGAAAGGGGTGGCAGCGCAACAGCCGCCGGACCGCCAGCGTGGCTCCCCGGAGCGCGCCGTGCCGGACGATCGCCTCCTGGGCGTACGCACTGCACGACGGGTAGAACCGACAGCGGGCCGGCAGCGCCGGACTTATCCACCGACGGTACGCGATGATGGGCGCGATCAGCACCCTGGCACCGGTTGTCCGCGGACGTGGGCTGGTCTTCTCGGTGCCGGTCATCGGGACCGCCGCTCGCGGGGCGACCGGGCGACCGCGATGGCGGCATCCAGGTCGGTGGCGAGGCGAGGGTACGACGCCTCCGCCGCTGCGGGCAGCGCCCGGACGACAAGGGTGCTGCCGGCGGGTAGGCCGGTCAACCGGTCCTGGACCAGTGCTCGCAGCCGACGCTTGACCCGGTTGCGGATCACCGCGTTGCCGACGGCCTTGGACACGACGAAGCCGGCGCGGGACGGCACGGATGACTGCTCCGCGATGCTGTCCCGCACCGGCTCCGGCGAGGTCGGTGTGCTGGGCTCGGCGCTCACCGGCACGGTCAGGTGGACCACGACGGCGCCACGTCCGACACGTCGGCCACCGCGAACCGCTGCGGCGAAGTCAGTGCTGCGCCGCAGTCGTTGCGCGGCGGCCAGCACGACTGCCCACGTCCCCTGACCGGCCCGGTCGGCTCAGGCCGACAGGGTGGTGCGACCCTTGGCGCGACGGCTCGAGAGGATGGCACGGCCGGCACGGGTGCGCATGCGCAGCCGGAAGCCGTGGGTCTTCGCGCGCCGGCGGTTGTTCGGCTGGTAGGTGCGCTTGCTCACGTCAGGCTCTCCGTTTTCGTACGCGCCCCGCGCGACGGGATCGCCGGGGTCGTGTGGTGGTCCAGGCCACCTCGACGGTGGCCCCGATCGGTGCTGTCCGGTGGTGCGGGACCTCGGCGACGCGGGGATGCGACCGCGGACAGCAAGCACCCATCACCCTAGCAGAGGGCGAGAAAGCAGCCGTTCCAGCCTACGCAGGGGGGCAATGGCCGTCAAACACCCCGAGGAGCGGACAACAGGACGCGCCCGGAGCCGAAGGGTGGTTTTCGCTGATGCCGACAAGGCTGTCACCGCGTCGCCGGTTGATGGCGCAGGGACAACGCTGTTACCGTGCCCGATTGCGGTGAGCGTCGGAAGCTCCGGTCGTCGCGCAGGCAAGACCGGACAAGGTAGTGAATCGTTCGGCACGGTGAACCCGCTTCAACGCCCGGTCAGGCAGGGGGCAGGTGCCACCCGCGTCCGGCGGCGGCCACAATCGGTCGGTACACAGGCTGTGGATAACTTGTGGATGACCACCGGTCGACCGTCCGGGTGGGGTGTTGTTCCACCCGCGAACGCGGCGGGCCCGGGATGGCCGGCTGGCAGACAGCGGCGGCCGGGAGCAGAGGCGAGGGGGTGGCACGACGGTGGCCGGTACGACCGACCTTGCCGCAGTGTGGTTAGCGGCGACCGACGAGCTAGCCGACGAGATCATCTCTGCCCAGCAGCGTGCCTACCTCCGACTGACCCGGCTGCGGGCGATCGTCGAGGACACCGCGCTGCTCTCCGTGCCGGACGCGTTCACCCGCGACGTCATCGAGTCACGGCTGCGCCCGGCGATCACCGAGGCGCTCACCCGGCGGCTCGGTCGTCCGATCCAGGTCGCGGTCACCGTGCGGGTGGCCGAGGACGCCACGGGTCGACCGGCCGGCACCGTCTACCGCAGCGCCCCGGAGTCCAGCCCGTTCGACGTCGAGGGTCCGGCTGCCGCACCCTTCGACGACCACGGCGCACGAGCGCACGCCGACACGATGATCCCCGAGCAGACCCACGCGCCGCGGACGTCCGAGCCGGTCGCGCCACCCGCACCCGCGGGTCCGCCGCTCGCGCCGAGCGTCGACGCGCATCGTCCCGGGATGATCCCCGCCAGCCGAGACGGGCAGGAGGCGCTGTTCAGCGCCGCGTTCGCCGAACCGATGCGGCCGTCGCGCCCCGGGCCGGATCGTCGGGGCTACGACGAGCAGGCCGCTCGCCTCGACCCTCAGGGCCCGGACACCCGGCCCTACGAGCCGCGCTACCGGGAAGATTCGGGGTCGCCGCGCGACCAGCACGTGATCCGCGCGATGCCGCGCGACAGCGGAACGGACAGCGGCCCGGGTCGCAGCGCGGTGGACCACCGTACGGGTGGCCGCGACGACCGCCGGCTGCCCGGCGCCGACACCGGCGGCAACCGGCTCAACCCGAAGTACATGTTCGAGACGTTCGTCATCGGCTCGTCCAACCGGTTCGCGCACGCGGCGAGCGTGGCGGTGGCGGAGTCACCGGCGAAGGCGTACAACCCGCTGTTCATCTACGGGCACTCCGGGTTGGGCAAGACGCACCTGCTGCACGCCATCGGGCACTACGCCACGACACTCGGCAACGCCCGCTCGGTCCGGTACGTCTCGACCGAGGAGTTCACCAACGACTTCATCAACTCGCTGCGGGACGACAAGACAAGCGCGTTCCAGCGGCGCTACCGCGACGTCGACATCCTGCTGATCGACGACATCCAGTTCCTGGAGAACCGCGAGCGTACGCAGGAGGAGTTCTTCCACACCTTCAACACCCTGCACAACGCCAACAAGCAGATCGTGATCACCTCGGACCGGTCGCCGCGTCAGCTCGCCACCCTCGAGGACCGGATGCGAACCCGGTTCGAGTGGGGGCTGCTGGCCGACATCCAGCCACCCGATCTGGAGACCCGGATCGCGATCCTGCAGAAGAAGGCGGCGCAGGAGCGGATGTACGCCCCGCCGGACGTGTTGGAGTTCATCGCCTCGCGGGTGTCGAACTCGATCCGGGAGCTGGAGGGCGCGCTGATCCGGGTGACGGCGTTCGCCAGCCTGACCCGGTCGACGGTCGAGCTGTCACTGGCCGAGGAGGTGCTTCGGGACTTCATGCCCGACGGCGCCGGACCGGAGATCAACGCCGACCAGATCATGGCCTCGACGGCCGACTACTTCGGCGTGAGCCTGGAGGACCTGCGCGGCCAGTCCAGGTCCCGGGTGCTCGTCAACGCCCGGCAGGTGGCCATGTACCTGTGTCGGGAGCTGACCGAGCTGTCGCTGCCCCGGATCGGGCAGGCCTTTGGTGGCCGGGACCACACCACGGTGATGCACGCCGACCGGAAGATCCGGCAGCAGATGGCGGAACGCCGCTCGCTCTACAACCAGATCGCCGAGCTGACCAACCGGATCAAGCAGAACAGCTGAGGCGTACGCCGCCGTCGGGGCGGCACGCAGCCCAGAAAACGCCCGCCCGGATCTCCGGTCGGGCGTTTTTCGGCCCTCCGACTGGACTCTCGACATGGTGTAGGCCACAGCATGGAGGCCGTGACCGCCTCGACTCCCACTCGTTGTCCACAGCTCGTTGTCCACCGTCGGTGGATAACTACGGTCCGTCCTTCGCCGGTTACCCACAGGCTGTGGAGAAACCCTGTGTACGGAGCTGTGGACGCCTGGGGACAACCGTCACGTTATCCACCGCTGACTGTCGGCCTGTGTACGAGCTGTTGAAGGTTCTGGGGATGACGGCAATGGTGATCTTCATCGTCGTCCACAGGCTTGGGGAGAAAGTCGGTGGATTACCGGTGGACAACCGGTGGACAACGGTGGACAACCGAGCGCCGAGACCGGGCTGTGGACAGGCGAGCGAGTTGTACCCCCGGTTCTCCACAGCTAAATCACCTGTAGATAACCTGTCTGACCAGGGCAGACGCGGGTTTTCCACAGTTTGCACAGGTGCGATGAAGACGATGAGTTATCTCTTCTAAGAGAACAAAAACCAATCATCACCGTTGGGCTTTCTGTGGATCGTGCCGAGCGCTGCCCGATCACCCGGTCAGCACCGACACGAACCATGGGGTCGGGCGCACAGCCGATACCGACGCGCCCTAAGGTGCGATGGGTACCCGCACGGTTGGGCGGGACGGTAGGCAGCGGTCGGCATGAGAGAGTTGTCGCTGACGTCGACGCGGAGGCATTGATGAAGTTCCGAGTGGAGCGCGACGCGCTCGCTGAGGCCGTGGCCTGGACCGCGAAGAGCCTGCCCAACCGGCCATCCGTCCCGGTGCTGGCCGGGGTGATGCTCCGGGTCACCGACGGCAACCTGCGGGTCTCCGGGTTCGACTACGAGGTCTCCAGCCAGGTCACAGTCGAGGTGCAGGGCGACGCCGACGGCGCCGCGCTCGTCTCCGGCCGCCTGCTCGCCGAGATCACCAAGGCGTTGCCGGCCAAGCCGGTCGACATCGCCGCGGTCGGCGCCCACCTCGAGTTGGTCTGCGGCAGCGCCCGGTTCACCCTGCCCACCATGCCGGTGGAGGACTATCCGGCGCTGCCCGAGATGCCGCAGAGCGCCGGCACGGTCGACGCCGCCGCGTTCGCCACTGCGGTCTCCCAGGTGGCCATCGCGGCCGGTCGGGACGAGACGCTGCCGATGATGACCGGCGTCCGCGTCGAGCTCTCCGGCAACACGCTGTCGATGCTCGCCACCGACCGATACCGGCTGGCGCTGCGCGAGATCCAGTGGCAGCCGGACGACCCCGATGTCAGCATCAACGCCCTGGTGCCCGCCCGCACCCTGAACGACACCGCCAAGGCCCTCGGCCCGCTGGGCGGCGAGGTCACGCTCGCCCTCGCCCAGGGCGCTGCCGGCGAGGGCATGGTCGGTCTGGCCGGCGGCACCCGGCGCACCACCAGCCGCCTGCTCGACGGCGCCAACTACCCGCCGGTGCGCTCGCTCTTCCCGGCCACCCACAACGCCGCCGCCCGGGTGCCGGTCAGCACCCTGATCGAGGTGGTCAAGCGGGTCGCGTTGGTCGCCGAGCGGGCCACTCCGGTGCTGCTGAGCTTCAGCGCCGACGGCCTGGTGGTCGAGGCCGGCGGTTCCGAGGAGGCGCGGGCCAGCGAGGCCATGGAGGCCACCTTCACCGGCGACGCGCTGACCATCGGCTTCAACCCGCAGTACCTCATCGACGGCCTGGCCAACCTGGGGTCCCAGACCGCCGTGCTCTCGTTCGTCGACGCCTTCAAGCCCGCGGTGATCTCACCCGCCGGCGAGGATGGAGAGGTAATTCCGGGGTACCGGTACCTCATCATGCCGATCCGCGTCTCGCGCTGATCGCGCCCAGCAACACCCAGATCCACGGAGGTAGAAACACATGCAGCTCGGCCTTGTAGGACTCGGCCGGATGGGCGGCAACATGCGGGAGCGGTTGCGCGCGGCCGGTCACGACGTTGTCGGTTTCGACCACAACGCGCAGCTGAGCGACGTCCCGACCATCGCGGGCCTGGCAGAGAAGCTCGAGTCGCCGCGCGTGGTCTGGGTCATGGTGCCCGCCGGTGTCACCGACGCCACCATCGACTCCCTCGCCGAGGTGCTCGGCGAGGGCGACATCATCATCGATGGCGGCAACTCCCGCTTCAGCGACGACGCGCCCCGGGCCGAGCGGCTCAACGAGTTGGGCATCGGCTACCTCGACGTCGGCGTCTCCGGTGGCGTCTGGGGCCGGCAGAACGGCTACGGGCTGATGGTCGGCGGCTCCCAGGAGCACGTCGACCGGCTGATGCCGATCTTCAACGCGCTCAAGCCGGAGGGCGAGTTCGGCTTCGTGCACGCCGGGCCGGTCGGTGCCGGGCACTACTCGAAGATGGTGCACAACGGCATCGAGTACGGCCTCATGCACGCCTACGCCGAGGGCTTCGAGCTGATGACCGCCTCCGAGCTGGTGACGAATGTGCCCGGGGTCATCAAGTCCTGGCGCGAGGGCACCGTCGTCCGCTCCTGGCTGCTCGACCTGCTCGACCGGGCGCTCGACGAGGACCCGGAGCTGGCTGACCTGAGCGCCTACACCGAGGACACCGGCGAGGGTCGCTGGACCGTCGACGAGGCGGTCCGCCTGGCGGTGCCGCTCAACGTCATCACCGCCTCGCTGTTCGCCCGGTTCAATTCGCGGCAGGACGACGACTCGCCCGCCATGAAGGCCGTCTCCGCGCTGCGCCAGCAGTTCGGTGGCCACGCCGTCCACAAGCGCTGAGCGGTATCCACACCCTGTGTATGTCCACCGACTGGAACTTGTCGACTTCCGCTCGTACGAGCGGGTGGCCGTCGACCTCCAGCCGGGGGCGAACGTCCTGACCGGCCCCAACGGCGTCGGCAAGACGAACCTCGTCGAGGCGCTGGGCTACGTGGCGACTCTGGACTCACACCGGGTCGCCACCGACGCGCCGCTGGTCCGGATGGGCGCCACCGCCGCGGTGATCCGCTGCGCGGTGGTGCACGACGGCCGGGAGCTCCTGGTCGAGTTGGAGATCGTGCCCGGCAAGGCCAACCGGGCCCGGCTGGGCCGCTCACCGGCGCGGCGGGCCCGGGACGTGCTCGGCGCCCTGCGACTCGTGCTCTTCGCCCCGGAAGACCTCGAGTTGGTCCGGGGCGACCCGTCCGAGCGCCGCCGCTACCTGGACGACCTGCTGGTCAACCGGCAGCCCCGGTTCGCGGGTGTGCGGGCCGACTACGAGCGGGTGGTCAAGCAGCGCAACGCCCTGCTGCGCACCGCGTACCTGGCTCGCAAGACCGGCGGGTCCCGCGGCGGCGACCTCGGCACCCTCGCCGTCTGGGACACCCACCTGGCCCAGCACGGCGCGGAGCTGCTCGCCGGCCGCCTGGAACTGGTGGCCGCGCTCACCCCGCACGTCGCCAAGGCCTACGACGCGGTGGCCGCCGGTCGGGGCGCGGCGAGCATCGCCTACCGGCCCTCGATCGAGCTGGCCGAGCCGACCACCGACCGGGCCGCGTTGGCCGAGGCCCTGACGGCGGCCCTGGCCGCGTCCCGTTCCGCCGAGATCGAACGGGGCACCACCCTGGTCGGCCCGCACCGCGACGAGCTGG
This sequence comes from Micromonospora sp. NPDC049171, assembly GCF_040648275.1. Classification (NCBI taxonomy): domain Bacteria; kingdom Bacillati; phylum Actinomycetota; class Actinomycetes; order Micromonosporales; family Micromonosporaceae; genus Micromonospora; species Micromonospora sp. NPDC049171. The sequence goes on along the minus strand of NZ_JBEZDJ010000011.1, from coordinate 166,372 downwards.
CGCTGACCCTCGGGCCACTGCCCGCCAAGGGGTACGCCAGCCACGGCGAGTCCTGGTCGTTCGCGCTCGCGCTGCGACTGGCCGGGTACGACCTGCTGCGCGCCGACGGCATCGAGCCGGTGCTGGTACTCGACGACGTCTTCGCCGAGTTGGACACCGGCCGCCGGGAGCGCCTGGCGGAGTTGGTCGGCGGGGCGAGCCAACTGCTTGTCACCTGCGCGGTGGACGACGACGTGCCGGCAGCCCTGCGCGGGACCCGCTACCAGGTTGGCGAAGGGACGGTACGCCGTGTCGGATGAGCCTCGCCCCAAACGACCGGAGACGGGTAAGGGTGACGCGGCAGCCGCGCGTACCCCCGGGTCGGAAGCGACCGGCGGTGAGTCGGCGCCCGCCGGGCCGGAGCTGGCGCGGGCGGTGCTCGACGCGGCGCTGTCCCGGCGGCAGGCGGCGGCCCGAGCCCGACGTACCCCGGGTGGCGCCGGCGGCGACGCGGCCGGCGGATCGGGGCGGCGGCTGCGCGGCTACTCCGGCCCGGGCCCCGACCCGCGCGACCCGCAGCCGCTCAGCGCCGTGCTGAACCGGCTGGTGAAGGCGCGTGGCTGGCAGCAGCCGGCCGCCGAGGCCACCGTGTTCGGCGCCTGGGAGCGCGTGGTCGGCGCGGAGGTGGCGCAGAACAGCCGCCCGGTCAAACTGGAGAACGGCGAGCTGACCGTGGAGGCACGCTCGACGGCCTGGGCGACCCAGCTGCGCCTGCTCGCCGGCTCGCTGCTCAAGCAGATCGCCAGCGAGGTCGGCCACAACGTGGTGCGCAAGCTGCACATCCACGGCCCGGCCGCGCCCTCCTGGGGGAAGGGGCCACGCCGGGTACGCGGCCGGGGCCCCCGCGACACGTACGGCTGAGCCGGCCCCCTCAGCGCCGTCGGTCGGCCTCGCGGGCCGCTCGTTTGCGCTCGCGCTGCTCCCGGGTGAAGCGCTTGCGCTCGGCCAGGTCGCGCTTCCACGCCTCGCGGGCCTCGGCCGAGCCGCCCTGCACCGCACCTTTGACACCGTCGGCCGGCCCGGCGAGGTGCCGGAACGCCCAGCTCAGGAGTCGGCCGCCCTCGCCCGGGGCCCTGGTGGTCGCGCCGTCCTCACTCATCTGCCGCCCTCTTCCGCCGCGCGTCGTCCGCCCGCCGAACGAGCGAGCGATTGGGGCACCAATGGTTGGTACACCAACGATCGGTAGAGTAGTCACCGTGCTTGGTAAGGGCAACCGATGACCGAACGACCCGATCGCGTCGACCCGTTGGCGTTGGAGCAGCAGGTCTGCTTCGCCCTCTCGGTGGCCGCGCGCAGCGTGGTGGCCGTCTACCGGCCACTCCTCGAACCCATGGGGCTGACCCATCCGCAGTACCTGGTGATGTTGGCGCTCTGGCAGCACGCGCCGCTGTCCGGCCGTGAGCTCAGCCGCCTGTTGCAGCTCGACCCGGGCACGCTCTCACCCCTGCTCAAGCGACTCGAAGCCGCCGGCTACCTGCGCCGGGAACGCGACCCCAGCGACGAGCGCAGCCTCGCCGTCACCCTCACCGCCAGCGGCGCCGCGCTGCGCGACCAGGCGGAGCTGATCCCGGCCGCGATCGTGCAGCGACTCGGGCTGCCCGTCGCCGACCTGCAACACCTGCACGCGGTGCTCACCCAGGTGATCGCCGCAGCCAACCGACCGGGCAGCGACCAGAGGGTGGCAGAGACCGACGCGGCGGGTCAGGCGTCGGCGGGTCAGGCGTCGGCGTAGACGGCGAAGCCGCGCTCGGCGCAGCGCCGGTAGAACGCGGCCAGCACGCCCAGCTCGGCGCAGGTGAAGTTCCACTGCGGCGGGTCGCCGCGCTCGTCGCGCAGCGCGTCGAGCCGGCTCTCCAACCACCGCAGCTGCTGCTCGGCCAACCTGCCGTCGCCGAGCAACGAGCGCAGCACCGTGCTCACCGACTCGAAGGTCACCGCCTCGCCGTACGCGCGGTGCCCGGCCACGAACCGCTCGATGCCACTGGCGATCCAGGAGCAGCCGTCCGGGTCGATCACCGGATCCTCGTCCTCGGCCGCGGCATCTGTGGCGTACAACACACCTTCGAGGCCGAGAAGGAGATCCACCAACTCGGTGTACGCGGTCGCCCGGATGGTGCCGGTCTTCGCGATCAGCTCGGCCAGCGCCGCCGTCGGCGCGGAGATGCGCGGCACGTCGACGATCTCGCCGAAGTCGACGAACTCGGCCGGCGCGACCGGATCGTAGAAGCGGCCGGTCCGCGGCCAGTGCACCGCGACGTTGTCCAGCCCCATCTGTCACCTCTTAGAGAGCACGTGTCGGGTCGATCGAGTCGATCGTCCCGGTTCCGGCCGGTAAAGATCAAGCCTGGTTCCGGGGCGCCGCAAACGTACGGCACGGACGCTTCGGCCGCGACCCCCGACCCGCCCGAGCGCGGGTCAACCCGTCCGGGGGCGGCGCGTGCGATCGGACCCTGGCGTGTGGGGGGAGTCGCGGGCAACGGGGTTCTGCCGGCTACGGACTTCTCAGCAGCCTCTCTGAGGGTGCCGAGTGGTGGTTCTGTCCCCCGCGCACAGTAGGATTGACAGCGAGACGAAGACCCGGTGTGGGAGAGCGACGGGGCCGGGTGGCCCCAGATTCATTCTCCACGTCGGGTCGAGCCGATCGCGATCCGCGGGCAACCGCGGCGACCGGCGCGTTCGACCCGCTGTCCGGAGGTCTCCGGCACCGGTCCACGCGCCGACGTCGCGTCATGTCCGCCGAACCCGCGCCCGACGCGCCCTACCGGCGTGGCTGACGCGAGAAAGTGGCCGAGGGTGGCAGCGCAGGACAAGCAGGAGTACGGCGCAGAGTCGATCACCGTTCTTGAGGGTCTGGAGGCGGTCCGCAAGCGGCCCGGTATGTACATCGGGTCCACCGGTGAGCGCGGTCTGCACCACCTCGTCTGGGAAGTTGTCGACAACGCTGTCGACGAGGCGCTCGCCGGATACTGCGACACCATCGACGTGGTGCTGCTCGCCGACGGCGGCGTCCGGGTCACCGACAACGGCCGAGGTTTCCCGGTCGACCTCCACCCGAAGCTCAAGAAGCCGGGCGTCGAGGTCGCGCTGACCATCCTGCACGCGGGTGGCAAGTTCGACGGCAAGGCGTACGCGGTCTCCGGCGGCCTGCACGGCGTCGGCGTGTCCGTGGTGAACGCGCTCTCCACCAAGATGTTCGTCGAGATCCACAAGTCCGGTTCCGTGTGGCGGCAGCACTACACCAACTCGAAGCCGAGCCCACTGGAGAAGGGCGAGCCCACCGACCGCACCGGCTCGGCGGTCTCCTTCTGGCCCGACCCCGACGTGTTCGAGACCGTCGACTTCGACTTCCAGACCATCTACCGACGCCTGCAGGAGATGGCCTTCCTCAACCGCGCCCTGCGCATCCACCTGCTCGACGAGCGGGTGGCCGAGGAGGAGGACGGCCGCCAGCGCGAGGTCACCTTCTACTACGAGGGCGGCATCGCCGACTTCGTCCGACACCTCAACGCCTCGAAGAGCCCGATCCACAAGACCGTGGTCGAGTTCGGCGCCGAGGAGGAGGGCATGTCGCTTGAGATCGCCATGCAGTGGAACGAGTCGTACGGCGAGTCGGTCTACACCTTCGCCAACACGATCAACACCCACGAGGGCGGCACCCACGAGGAGGGCTTCCGGTCCGCGCTGACCAGCGTGGTCAACCGGTACGGCACCGACAAGAAGCTGCTCAAGGGCGACGAGAAGCTCTCCGGCGAGGACATCCGCGAAGGGCTCGCGGCGATCATCTCGGTCAAGCTGGCCAACCCGCAGTTCGAGGGTCAGACCAAGACCAAGCTCGGCAACACCCCGGTGAAGAGCTTCGTGCAGCGGGTCTGCAACGACCGGCTTGTCGACTGGTTCGACCGCAACCCGGCCGAGGCCAAGATGATCATCACGAAGGCCTCCCAGGCGGCGCGGGCCCGGATCGCCGCGCAGCAGGCGCGCAAGCTGGCCCGGCGCAAGTCGCTGCTGGAGTCCGGCTCGATGCCGGGCAAGCTGGCCGACTGCCAGTCCACCGACCCGCGCGAGTCCGAGGTGTTCATCGTCGAGGGCGACTCGGCCGGCGGCTCGGCCAAGCAGGGCCGCGACCCACGGACCCAGGCGATCCTGCCGATCCGCGGCAAGATCCTCAACGTGGAGAAGGCCCGGATCGACCGGGTGCTGAAGAACAACGAGGTCCAGGCGCTGATCACCGCGCTGGGCACCGGCATCCACGACGACTTCGACATGGAGAAGCTGCGGTACCACAAGGTGGTGCTGATGGCCGACGCCGACGTCGACGGCCAGCACATCCAGACGCTGCTGCTCACCCTGCTGTTCCGCTTCATGCGGCCGCTCGTCGAGATGGGCAACGTCTACCTGGCCGCCCCGCCGCTCTACAAGATCAAGTGGAACAAGAAGGGCGACGACGCGCAGTACGCCTACTCCGACCGCGAGCGGGACGGGCTGATCGCGCTGCGCCAGCAGAAGAAGCCGAACGCCAAGCCGGACGACATCCAGCGCTTCAAGGGCCTCGGCGAGATGAACTATCCCGAGCTGTGGGAAACCACGATGAACCCGGCGACGCGTACCCTGCGTCAGGTCACTCTCGACGACGCGGCAACCGCCGACGAGTTGTTCAGCGTGCTGATGGGTGAGGACGTCGAAGCCCGCCGGTCGTTCATCCAGCGCAACGCCAAGGACGTCCGGTTCCTGGACATCTGACAGACCGCGGCGGAGCGGCCGGGCAGTGCCCCGCCGCTCCGCCGGTCCACAGAGTTATCCACAGCTTGGCCGGTATCCACAGCGGTTATCCACAGCACGAAAACGACTCTGAGTCTGATAAGGGTATACAGTGACCGATTCTCCCGAGTCCACACCTAACGAGCCCGAGGTCCCCGCCGAGGCCATCGCCGCCGTGGTCGCGCACGACCGGATCGAACCGGTCGGGCTCGAGGTGGAGATGCAGCGCTCCTACCTCGACTACGCGATGAGCGTCATCGTCGGGCGTGCGCTGCCGGACGTGCGGGACGGGCTCAAGCCGGTCCACCGCAAGATCCTCTACGCGATGTTCGACTCCGGCTACCGTCCGGACCGCGGCTACGTGAAGTGCTCCCGGGTCGTCGGCGACGTGATGGGCCAGTTCCACCCGCACGGCGACTCGGCCATCTACGACGCGCTGGTCCGCATGGCGCAGTCCTGGTCGCTGCGGTATCCGCTGGTCGACGGCAACGGCAACTTCGGCTCGCCGGGAAACGATCCGGCTGCCGCCATGCGCTACACCGAGTGCAAGCTCGACCCGCTGGCCATGGAGATGCTGCGGGACATCGACGAGGACACCGTCGACCTGCAGGACAACTACGACGGGCGGGCCAAGGAGCCCACGATCCTGCCGTCGCGGATCCCGAACCTGCTGGTGAACGGCTCCGAGGGCATCGCGGTCGGCATGGCCACCAAGATTCCGCCGCACAACCTGCGGGAGATCGGCGCGGCGGTGCAGTGGTGCCTGGAGCACCCGGAGGAGGACGAGGAGACCACCCTCGAGGCGCTGCTCGGCATCGTCAAGGGCCCGGACTTCCCGACGCACGGTCTGATCGTCGGCACGACCGCGATCCAGGACGCGTACCGCACGGGTCGTGGCTCGATCCGGATGCGTGCCGTGGTGGAGGTCGAGGAGGACAAGCGGGGTCGCCCCTGCCTGGTCGTCAGCGAGCTGCCCTACCAGGTCAACCCGGACAACCTCGCCGAGCGGATCGCCGAGCTGATCAAGGAGGGCAAGCTCGCCGGGATCGCGGACATCCGTGACGAGTCCTCCGGGCGTACCGGCATGCGGATCGTGCTGGTGCTCAAGCGCGACGCGGTCGCGAAGGTCGTGCTGAACAACCTCTACAAGCACACCCAGCTCCAGGAGACCTTCGGCGCCAACATGTTGGCCCTGGTCGACGGGGTGCCGCGCACGCTCAACCTGGCCCAGTTCCTCCGCTACTACGTCGAGCACCAGATCGACGTGATCCGTCGGCGGACCGCGTTCCGCCTGCGCAAGGCCGAGGAGCGGGCGCACATCCTGCGCGGTCTGGGCAAGGCGCTGGACGCGCTGGACGAGGTGATCGCGCTGATCCGGCGTTCGCCGACCGTGGACGACGCTCGGCAGGGCCTGATCCGGCTGCTGGAGATCGACGAGATCCAGGCGACCGCGATCCTGGACATGCAGCTGCGCCGCCTGGCCGCGTTGGAGCGGCAGCGGATCGTGGACGATCTGGCCAAGCTCGAGATCGAGATCGCCGACCTCAAGGACATCCTCGCCAAGCCCGAGCGGCAGCGGAAGATCGTCTCGGAGGAGCTGGGCGAGATCGTCACCAAGTGGGGCGACGACCGCCGGACGAAGATCATCCCGTTCGACGGCGAGGTCTCGATGGAGGACCTCATCGCCCGCGAGGATGTGGTCGTCACGATCACCCGGACCGGGTACGCCAAGCGGACCAAGGTCGACCTCTACCGCTCGCAGCGACGCGGGGGTAAGGGCGTCAGTGGCGCTACGCTGCGGCAGGACGACATCGTCAGCCACTTCTTCGTCTGCTCGACGCACGACTGGATCCTGTTCCTGACGAACAAGGGCCGTGTGTACCGGGCCAAGGCGTACGAGTTGCCGGAGGCCAGTAGGGTAGCCAAGGGCCAACACGTGGCCAACCTGCTCGCCTTCCTACCCGATGAGCAGATAGCGCAGATCATTGAGATCCCGAACTACCAGGTAGCCCCCTATCTGGTACTGGCCACGAAGAACGGCCTGGTGAAGAAGACGCGGCTCGAGGAGTTCGACTCCAACCGTTCCGGCGGCATCATCGCGATCAACCTGCGCGATGAGGACGAGCTGGTCGGTGCTGCGCTGGTTGCGCCGGAGAACGACCTGCTGCTGGTCTCGGAGAAGGCACAGGCGATCCGGTTCAACGCCTCGGACGAGGCGTTGCGGCCGATGGGTCGGGCCACCTCGGGTGTGATCGGTATGCGCTTCACGGACGACGACGTCCTGCTCGCCATGGAGGTCGTGCGGGAGGGGCTGGACGTTCTGGTGGCCACGAACGGGGGATACGCGAAGCGGACCCCGATCGAGGAATACCCGGTGCAGGGCCGGGGAGGTAAAGGCGTGTTGACTGCGAAGATCACCGAACGGCGCGGTGGTCTGGTTGGCGCGGTGGTGATCGATCCGGACGACGAGTTGTTCGCGATCACCAGCAACGGTGGTGTCATTCGGACTCCGGTGAAGCCTGTACGCCGTACGCGTGACCGGAACACAATGGGGGTCAAGCTGATGGACCTCCCGGACGGCGTGACTATCGTGGCGATTGCTCGCAATGCCGACGAGCCTGACGAACAGGACTAGTTGAATGACGGAGACACAGGCGAAGTCGGGGAACACGGGGACCTCGGCCAACCCGGTCGACGAGGAGGCCGCCAAGGGCGGCACACCAGCGACTGGCCGCGCGGCCGTAGGCCGGGCAACGGTCCCCGCCGACGCGCCTGCCCCGAAGTTCACGAGGGCTCCGGGTATGACACCCCCGCCGGAGCCCGGCAGTGATGACGCTGGTTCGGGTGACAAGACGGAGGCGTCCGGTGCCGAGGCGCCGACGTCCGCCGTCGCCACACCTCCGGGTTCGGCGGCGGCGCCCTCGGCCCGTCCGGCGACCACCCAGCCGATCAACGTGCGGCCGGGTCAGGCGGCGTCGAGCGGGACCACCGGCACCCAGCCGCGGATCATGCCCGGCATGACGCAGCCGCCGTCGGATGCGACGCGTACCTCCGCTGCCGGCCGCCCGGCCAGCGGGGGTGGCCTGCCGCCGGGGATCGGTAACCCGTCCGCCGTCGGGGCTGCCCGTGTCGGTGACGCGGTGCGGGCGGCGCGTTCGTCGGTCAGCTCGGCGGCGTCCCGCGGGCCGCGTCGGGCGCGGCTGAACCTGAAGCGGATCGACCCGTGGTCGGTGATGAAGTTCGCATTCGCCGTCTCGGTGGTGCTCTTCATCGTCGTGGTGGTCGCCACCTCGGTGCTCTACCTGGCACTGGACGCGATGGGCGTGTTCAAGAGCGTCAACGACAGCCTGGGCGACCTGGTCAACGCCGGTGGTGGGCAGAGCACCAGCAGCTTCCAGATCACCGCCAAGGGCGTGATCCTCAGCTCGGCGCTGATCGGTCTGGTCAACGTGGTGCTGTTCACCGCGCTGGCCACGCTGGGGGCGTTCGTCTACAACGTCTGCGCCGACCTGGTCGGCGGGATCGAGCTGACGCTCGCCGAGCGGGACTGAACGACCGGGACGCCGGGGCACCGCGGAAAGCGGTCGCTCCGGCGTCCCGTACTCAGGTAGTTTTTGCAGGCGTCGACGGCCCGGCTCGTTGGTCCGGACCCCGATTTGGGGTGGGCCCAGCGGATGGGTTAATCTTGCTCGTCGCAACGCGGGGCTATAGCTCAGTCGGTTAGAGCGCAGAGCTGATAACTCTGAGGTCGATGGTTCGATTCCATCTAGCCCCACCGCACGGTCGTCCGACGTTAGTCGAGCACGAGGGGTCGCCCCAATGTTCAAGAAGCTGCTGATTCTGGCTGGCGTCGTCGGCGTGGCCGCCGTCGTGTTCAACAAGATCAAGGCCTCGAACGACGAGCGTGCCCTCTGGCACGAGGCGACCACCGCGCCCGACCTGCGCTGAGGTCCGGCCCGGCGCCGAGCGATCTGCGCCACGGTCGTCCACGGGGCCCTAGCTCAACTGGCAGAGCACTGCCTTTGCAAGGCAGGGGTTAGGGGTTCGAGTCCCCTGGGCTCCACCACATCATCCGGGCAGGTCACGGCCTGTTCTTCTCCCCCGCTGACCCCACCTCGGATCGACGATCATTTTTTGGTCGTCAGCGGATCGTCAGCAGAGCCGCCGAAGACCCTGCGCACCGACTCATTGATCGTGGAACCGCAGCCCGCCGGCCGCCTTGGTTGCCACACAGTCGACGGCTTTCCGCTCGGTCGTGAACTCCGCCGACCACTCCACATCCTCACGGTCAGACCAAGTGGCGCAGAACTGAAACGGGCCGACCTCGACGACCTGGCCGAGGAGCCCAGCGCGGACGAGTGACGGCCGCCAGACCTGGCGGCGGAAGTTGCTGCGCAACATCAAGGCGGCCCTTGACGGGCCGCACGCGCCGCCGCCAGGGCGCGCGCCGGCCGCTGTCGCTGTCGCTCCGCGGCCGGCACGCCTGATGCCCGGCGGCTGGCGCGGAGAGCGGGGAGCCCGGAGGGCCGCCGCAGAACGACAGGTCGTTGACGGGTGCTGGCAGCGTCGTCAGCGGTGCTCGCCGAAGACCGCCGCGGCCACCTGGTAGCTGTCGAACGCCCGGGCCGCCCCGGCGTACGCCTCCAGGTGGATGAAGAGCTCGACGATCTCCTCCTTGGTCACGCCGGACGTCAGCGCGATGCGCAACTGCCCCCGCAGCGGCTCGTGGGTGCCCAGCGCCGCCGCGACGGCCACCGAGATCAGGCAGCGGCTCCGCAGGTCCAGGCCCGGTCGCGGCCACGAGTCGCCGAAGGTGTGCTCGGTCGCCAGCCGCCGGAAGTCCTGACCGACCGCGGGTTCCCCGTCGGCCAGCGGCAGGGTCAACGGTTGGCCGAGGAGGCGCTCCGCGGTGTCGAGGGCCTGCTGGTATCGGGGATCGTCGGGCATGCGTTGTCACCTCCGCAGGTGTCAGCCGATCGACTGCCGTTCGGTTCCAGCATCGCGCCCACCCCGGCGTTCGGTCGGCCGTTCCGGAAAACCGGTGGTCGCGTCCAACGCCAGACGCCGACATCGATCAGTGAGCATCCACCGCATCGAGCCGCCTTTGCAAGGCAGGGGTTAGGGGTCCGAGTCCCCTGGGCTCCACCAGCACTTCCCTTGGTTGATCTCGGTCGCGGCTGCCGCACGCTGGGGACTCCGGGCGTTCGATCTGGAGAGTGCCAAGCCCTGCTCACCCTTCGCGTACCCAGCCCACCCGGTTGGGCGCTGTCCCGTACGGGACAGTCCCATCCTGTCCCGGGGGCGCTCGGCAGCGCGTACGAGGCTGGTCGCGAACCTGGTCGGGATTGTCCCGAGCGGCTGTTCACCTTGTTGGGAAATCGGTGACCGCGTTGGCTTCTTCTCAAGGTTGCTCGCTGCGAAACAAGCGAATTTCGCCGTCGCGAGCTGCGAACGAGGAGGATCCGTGACCCGACGACGTAAATCACCAGCCAGGCGCCCGGCCGCGTCGCCACCGCCGAACGCGCCGGCCAGGTGGCGGTGGCAACCACGGACCTGGGGCTGGGCCGGACTCATCCTGGCGGTGGCACTCGTGAGCGGCGCCGCGGCCTGGGTCGGCACGAATGACCGAGCGGGTTCCGCGACCGCCACCGCGGGATCTCCCGCTGCCGTCGCGGTCGACATTCCGGTCACCAGAGCGCCGATCGCCGAGCAGCCGTCCACCACCACACCTGTCCGGCAGGATCCGCCGCGCCAGCCCATCGGCAGTGGCGCCGCTACCAGGAGCGCCACCGACAACGGCAGGCCCGCCATCGCGGTCGACCAGAAGAAGCGTCGTTTCGCGCCGGTGAAGCAGAACAAGCGTCGCGCCGAATCGGTGGACCAGCACAAGGACCGTTTCGCGCTGGTGGACCAGAACAAGCGTCGTGCCGAGCCGGTGGACCAGAACAAGCGTCGTGGCGAGCCGGTCGACCGGAACAAGCGTCGTGCCGAATCGGTGGACCGGACCAAGGGATGGGTGCCGAGCCGTCTCGCGTTCGGCCGTAGCTCCGGACACGCCTGCAAGGCGGTCGACCAGGGACGAACCGCTCGGGCCGTCTGCCGGGTCACCGAAACTGCGGCAGGTAAGAACCACCAACCCCGGGTGCAGGACGTCAGGGACCAGGTCGTGCACGTCCGCCCAACGCACCTGAAGGAACGGAGCCTGAAGGACCGCGCCCCGATCCAGTGGTGCCACGACCGCGTGCGGCCCGCGTACCCCCGCTCGGTGTGGCAGGCACGACCCGGCGGGCCCGGAGCGCGCCCTGACCTCGACGGGTCCCGATTGGTCCGGGCCGGCGGCCCGGGTGCTGGTGACGGAGCTTTCGGTGGCTGAGACGACAAGGACCAGCCGACTGACCATGTCCGTCCTGCTCTCCGCCGCCCTGGCCGCCGGACTGGTCGGCGGGGCGGTCCAGTCGCAGCCGCGAGCCGGGCAGCCCGACGACCTGCGGTACGTGGCCAGCAGCGAGCCTGAGCCTGATCGGTGGGGAGCGAGGGTCGTCTACAACCCGGCGACCGGGAAGTGGGAAGGCCTCCCGTTCGACCGACCGGAGTTGGACGCCCGCGAAGGTCAGGTGGACCGGTACCGGCCGAGGCCACCGGCGCACCACTGGGAGGATCAGCTCGATCCGCCGAGGTACTACGAGGACAACTCGGTCGATCGGCGGACTCCCGCCCAGCGGGAGGAAGACGAGCGGAAAGCCCGTCGCGGAAAGCAGAACCAGGTCATCCCGAAGGACGGCGTACGGGCCGGAAACGACCTGAGCAAGGCCGCCGACAATCTCGGTAAGGCTGCCAGTCAGCTGCCCAAGGCCGGGACTGCCGTTCCCAAGCCCGGGCCGGGCATGCAGGGGGGACAGTCCAGCGCGGTACCGGTCCGCAGTGGGGTGTTGGCCGTGACGCTGGCGATCACCGCCGCCCGGCACGCCGAGCGGCTCCGCCAGGCCCGGGCCGACGAGCGTCGTCGCCTGGGTCGGGTGAATGCGTCGACCCTGCGGGCGGCCAAGAAGGCCCAGCAGGACGCGGCGAGGGCGACGACCGCGATCCAGGACGCCGCCCGGGCTCGGGCAACCGCTGAGCAGGCTGCGGTCCGGGCGGCCAGGGCCGAGGAACAGGCGCGCCGATCAACGGAGCAGGCTCGGACGGCGGGAACCTCCGAGGCCCGCCAGCAGAGCAGGACGGACGGTCGGGACGCCAAGGCAGCGCGGAAGGAGGCGACCCGGTCCGCGACAAGGGCCCAGCAGGCCGATCGGGTGGCGCAGCGGTACAACCAGGCGTACGTCGCCGCGGCTGGTGTGGAGGTCAAGCAGAAGGCTCACGGCGCCAGGAAGGCGGCCACCACGGCGAGCCGCGCCGCCGACGGCTCACAGCGGGTCGCCGACCGGGCCGAGCGGGCGGTACGCCAAGCCGAGCAGCGCTTGGCGGCGGCTCGGGCCAAGGACGACCCGCGGGCGGTGGCGAAGGAAGAGCGGCGCGTCGAGAAGGCACGCCAACAGTCGGAGCAGGTTCGGGGGCCGCTCAAGAAGGCCACGACCGAGGCCACCATCGCCGCGCGGAAGGCCGATGAGCTTGAGGCGAAGGTACGCAAGGCTGAGCAGCGCGCGCGCGACGATATCGCCCGAACTCGGGACAAGGCTCACGCCACCCACAACGCACCGGTAAATTCCGCCCAGGGCAAGAAGGGCAACGGCGACCCACCGGACGACCCGCCGGCCAAGACCCGGCCCAGGACCGACGGCCCGAAGGGGTCGGGCGGCAATGGTGCGCAGGGCACTCCTGACAATGCGGGCACCCCCGCGACCGCCGCCGCCAAGCCCGGCGGGGCCGCCGCCCTGGCGAAGCGCCTTGGCGGCCTGCGCGGTGGGTCCGGCGCGACCGGGATGGGACTGGAAATCGTCGCTTTGCAATGGTTGGAGCAGCAGGACCCGGAGGCCTTCGCGGCGCTTCAGGGGGTGCAGGACCAACGGGAGCGGGAAAGCCTCAAGTACCTCCAGGAATCTTTGAAGGACCCGAGCACGCGGGCCGAACAAATCGAGAAGTATCAGTTCTACCAGGGCGGCGACCCGTCGTACGAGGATGGCTCAGTCCCCCTCATCTCACCCGAGTTCGGCAAGGCGAGACGTCAACTGTTCGAGCAGGCGATCAACGAGGACAAGGCCGCCCAGCGCCGCAAGGACGAGGTTGCCCGGTGGGACTCGTACGCGAAGGCCAAGTCGGCGCAGTGGGAGACGCAGCAGGCGGCAGGAAGAGCGGTCGAGGCGGCCCGGGCCAAGGACGCGCGCGAGTTCGCCGCCGACAAGGAGCTTCGCGCGCAGCAGAAGGTGAAGGCGAAGGCGGAGAGCAAGAAGGCTGACAAGGTTCTCAAGGCGTCCAAGGCCAAGGACGACCGTGAGTTCCGGGCGGCCGAGCAGAAGCGTGCGGCGGAGAAACGTGAGGCCGAGCAGCGCCGTAAGGACGAGGCGGCTCGTTGGGACGCGTACGCCAAGGCGCAGGCGAAGGCCTATCAGGAGCAGCAGAAGGTGAAGGCGAAGGCGGAGAGCAAGAAGGCTGACAAGGTTCTCAAGGCGTCCAAGGCCAAGGACGACCGTGAGTTCCGGGCGGCCGAG
>NZ_JBEZDJ010000011.1:0-152833 GCF_040648275.1 Micromonospora sp. NPDC049171 | reverse complement strand
GCAGAAGCGTGCGGCGGAGAAACGTGAGGCCGAGCAGCGCCGTAAGGACGAGGCGGCTCGTTGGGACGCGTACGCCAAGGCGCAGGCGAAGGCCTACCAGGACCAGCAGAAGGCGAAGGGGAAGACGGCCACCGCCAAGCCGACGGCCAAGGGCACCACCACGTCGACGAAGAGCACGAAGAGCACGAAGAGCACCAAGACCGGTGGCAGCGGTGGGGCCGCCGGGAAGAAGAAGTCGTAGCGTCACGTACCAGTGGCGTGCGGCGCAGGATCGGCCCGCCGTACCGCACGGCGGGCTGGTCCGCAGCCGCGGGGATGCGGCCAGAGCCTGGCATCATCGCCCGGATGCGAATGAGCGAGTTGCTGCGCCGACAGGACGAGCTGCAGAGCGAGGCGTTGGAGGTGCGTGACGACCTTGGCCTGGACGCTCACCTCTCCGCCCATGGCGAGGTTGTCTGCGTCGGCAGCGCCGCGCTCGGCCTGATGGTGTGGCGCGATCTTGACCTCACCGTGGTCTCTCCCCGGCTCGACGCTGAGGCTGTGGCGGTGACTGGCGCGCGGATCGCGACACATCAGCGAGTACGTGAGGTTACTTTCCGCAACGACACCGGTCGCTGGAACATCGACCCTGCCTATCCCGACGGCCTGTATCTGCGAGTGCGGTGCGCCAGCCAGCTCGGCGAGATGTGGTCGGTCGATATCTGGTTCGTCGACGAGCCAGAACGCCAGCCCGACCTGGAGCACCTGCGGACGCTGCCGCAACGGCTGACCGCTTCGAGCCGCGAGGCGATCCTGACGATCAAGGACGCGTGGGCCGGTCGAGCGGAGTACGGCCAGCAGGTGCGGAGCTGGGACATCTACACGGCTGTGCTCGACCACAGAGCGCGCACCGTTGACGATTTCGACAAGTGGGTACGTGAGGCCAGGCCAGATCGTCGCGGTTAGTCCGATTTCGGGAAGTACGGCCGAGGCAGCGGTCTAGACCAGCGCGATCTGGCCGGGCAGTTCGGGCGGACCGGTCAGCACTGCGCGGAGTTTGTTGATCTGCGGGAACTCACCGTCTCCCGCCTCGCCCCACAGGCTCCGCCACTCCGAGTCGTCGCCGACGACCCGGTCGAGTGCCTGGACTGCCAGCTGTGCCAGGTCGTCCAGGTCGAGGGATTCGCCGGCGAGCAGGAAGTCCGGCGCGTACGACGAGGTTATCGGGTCGCCGCCGGGCAACTGGGACGCCACGATCGCTGCCGCGGCGATGGCCGAGGCGGCATCGTCGTAGTCGAGGTAGTCGGTGTTGAGTGCCGCAGTTGTCAGGGCAGCGCGGACCATTGCCGCCCGCGTAGACGGATCGGCATCGTGGAGTTCACCGCACCAGTCGGCGGCGCTGTCGTTGTCGAACGGGCCGTCACCCCAGGCGCCCATGTGTTCCTCCTCGATGTTCCGTTGATCGGATCATGGAGGCAAGCAGGGGCGGACGCAAGGGGCTGAACAGGCCTGAAGCCGACGCGGCCCCCGGGCGGGACCGCCGATCGACGGTGATCGCCGTATCGTGTTCGGATGGTGTCGGACGCCGTGCGCTACTACGACGATTTCCTGGCTGATCGGGACTGGCTCGCCGAGGGGCTGAGCTGGGCGGTGGTTCAGCCGGCGAGTGCCGAGGCCACTGTCGACGGAGTGATCGAACGCCTGCGGGCCAGGCGTGTCGAGCCGGGTGACGACCATTCGGGCGAGATCGCCGACCTGGCTCAGATCGGCCCTCATGTGGTGGTGTTTCAGGACAACGGCTGCGCGCTGAGCCGGCCTGAGGTGCTGCGCTGGCTCAGCGACGGGGTGCGGGTGCACACGGTCGAGTGGACCATCAACGGCAACGGCGGCGTCTCGTACGCGGTGTACGGCAGGGTGCTCGCCTGGATGGACATGAACGACCCGGACCGGCGGCACGGTGCTGACCCGTCCGCGTTCGCCGACGACCTGGACGACGTGTGCGCCGCGCAGGGCACCGAGTATGTGACGTCCGCGGCGATGGCGTTCGTCGAGCGGCGTACCGGCGTGCGGCTGCCGGCGGAGTGGATGGGCGACGAGGGGCCGGATCCGCAGGCCGGGCCGTGGGTGACGGTGCGGCTTGGGGCGTTCCCGCCGGACCCGCGACCGCCCTCGAACTTTGGTCACGACGAGCCCGATCTCGACGCGCGACTGCGGGCCGCGCCGGAGTGGGTGCGGCGGGCGGCGTTGGCGCTTGCCGTGCGGGCGGTGACGACGCGGTTCACCTTTGGCGATGACGATCTGGCGAGGCAGGCGGTGGAGGCCGTCGAGCAGGGCCTGACCCTGGGCGAGGAGACCCGCTTGAGGATCGGCCACCTCAGGGCGCAGGGCGCCGACGTGCGAACCTGCTCCAGTGCCGTCCACGCCCTGTACGCGGCGACGGGCAAGGGAGTAGCGGCCGTCGAAGCGCTGAACGCCGTTCGGTACGCGGTCGCCGACGACTGGCCGGTGTTGCGCCGGGACCTGTACCGCCTGGTGCGGGAGAGCTGACCTCCTCGCCAACCTGACCGAGCCGAGATGTCGAATCCGAGATGGGTCGTTCGTAGAACAGGCGAGGGCGGCCGGAAGAGGCCTCCGGGACAAGGGAGTCATCGATGACGCGGTACCTGATCTCGTTCAATGACGGCGCGATGGATCCCATCCCCGCCGAGGAGATGCCCGACGTGGGCAAGGCGGCGCACGCGGTGATCCAAGAGGCCGTGAACGCCGGCGTGTGGGTGTACGGCGGCGGACTCGAGCGGCAGCAGGCGAGTGTCGTGGCCACGGACGGAACGGTCACCGACGGCCCTTTCCCGGAGACCAGGGAGGTCATCGGCGGGTTCTCGGTCGTCGACGTGGCCACGCGCGAGGAGGCGCTGACGTGGGCTGCCAAGCTCGCCGTCGCCTGCCGCTGCCCGCAGGAGGTCCGGGAGCTCATGCCTGACCCCGAAACAGAGGCGCTGCTCCGCGAGGCCGACAGTCGGGGGTGAGATCAGCACACCGGTGACCAGGAAGCCGGTTCAGCTGTCGGTGGGCGTGGTGTCCGGCCGGGCCTGGGGTACGTGTTCCATCAGCTTGGTGAGCGCGCCGTTGGCGAAGGTCGCGCCGAGCGCCGAGCCGGCCCCGATGCTCCAGCCGACGGGCCCGAGCGGCGTGCAGCCGAAGAACTGGCTCACGCCCGGCGTCTGTACCACCACGACGAGCACGCCCAGTGACGCCGCCGTGGAGGCGAGCACGGCCGGGCTGGTGCCGCCGGCCAGGATGGTCTGGCCGAGTTGGGTGCCGACCAGGGACACCAGGGCGACGGTGCCGGCGCGTTGGCGGCGTCCGGTGTAGCGGGCCAACGTCCACCCCGCTGTCGCGCCCAGCGTGGTCGCTGCCGCCCGCAGCCCGATCTCCCTGGTGAGGCTCTCGCCGAGCGCCGCGTCGGGGCCTTCCCGCAGGAGCGTGTCGGTGCGGTCCGACGCGGGTGGGCGGACCGCGATGGCAAGTGCCGGTGCCAGGTCGGTGAGGAGGTTGACCAGCAGCAGTTGTCGGCCGGTGAGTGCGGAGCGGCCGGTCGCCGCGGCGGTCAGCACACTGAAGGCGATCTCGCCGAGGTTGCCGCCGACCAGGATGCTGAGCGCGTGTCGCACCGAGGACCACATCGCCCGACCCTCGACCAGGGTGGCGATGATGGTCTCCAGCCGGTCGTCGGTCACCACCAGGTCGGCTGCGGCCCGTGCCGCCGGGGTGCCCCGTTGGCCGAGGGCGATGCCGACGTCGGCCAGCCGGATCGCCGGGGCGTCGTTGGCGCCGTCACCGGTCATTGCGACGGTTCGCCCGCACTTCTGCAACGCCTGGATGATCCGCACCTTGTGCGCGGGGGTGCAGCGGGCCACCACGTCGGTGTGGGCCAACCGTTCGGCGAGCGCCTCGTCGTCGAGTTGGTCGAGTTCGCCGGCGGTGACCACCCGCTGTTCGTCGTGCTCGCTGATGGTGGCCGCGATCGCCTCGGCGGTGGCCGGATGATCACCGGTGATCATGATGGTGTGCACGCCGGCCTGTCGGATCCGTCGTACCGCCGGAGCGGCGCTCTCCCGCACCCCGTCCGCGAGGGCCAGGAAACCGACGAAGGTCAGCCCTCGGACGTCGGTGTCGGCCACCGTCGGGTCGTCCACCTGGCACTCGGCGACGGCCAGGATCCGGTTTCCCGCCCCGGCCCGGTCGGCGAGCATCCGCTCCAGCTCCGCGCGCCCGGCGTCGTCAAGTGGCTCCTGGCTGCCGTCGGTGCGCCGGGTCGAACAGCGCGGCAGCACGGTCTCCGGAGCACCCTTGACACTCAGCAACAGGTGACCGTTGGTCTCTCCGATGCTCGCGTGATAGCCGCGGGACGGTTCGAACGGCAGCCCACCGGCAGCCCGCCAGCCGGGGGCACCGGTCTGCTCCACCACCCCGGCCACTCCGGCGCCCCGCCGCACCGCCCGGTCGGTCTGCAACGCCAACTCCTCCGGGGTCGCCGCGGCGGGGGTGGCGCGCAGGGCCGCGGCCAGCGTCAACTGGAGTCGGTCGTCCAGCCGGTCCACCGGGGCGTACCGATCGCCGACGCCGTCACCGACCCCGGCGAGCAGCAGTTGGCCCTCGGTGAGGGTGCCGGTCTTGTCGAAGCAGAGCACGTCCACCCGACCCAGCGCCTCGATGGTGCGCGGGTTGCGCACCAATGCGCCGTGCTCGGCCAGCCGTCGGGCGGCGGCCAACTGCGCCGCGGAGACCAGGAACGGCAGCCCCTCCGGCACCGACGCCACGGCGAGGTTCGCGGCGGTCGCCGCCGTTTCGGCCAGGGGTACGCCCCGAAGCAGGCCCGCGCCGGCCACCGCCACCGCCGAACCGGCGGCCAACGGGATGGCGGCGCTTGTCAACGAGCCGAGCCGGGCCTCCACCCCGCTGGTCGGCGGGGCCTGTCGCACCAGCGCCAAACTGCGGCCAGCTTCGGTGTCCGATCCGGTCGCCACCACCACGGCGGTGCCGTGCCCGGCGGCGACGGTGGTGCCCTCGTAGAGCATGGAGTGTCGGTCGGCGATGGCGGCGGCCACCACCGGTCGGTTGGACTTGGCGACCGGCAGCGACTCACCGGTCAGCGACGATTCGTCCGCCTCCAGGCCCACCGCGTCGAGTACGCGGCAGTCGGCGGGCACCGAGTCGCCCGGCTCCAGGGCGATGACGTCACCGAGGACCAGGTCCTCGGCGGCGAGAACGCGCTCGGCGCCGTCCCGGCGGACCCGTGCCGTCACCGCCGAGCGGGACAGCAGCTCCGCCAGCGACCGTTCCGTGTTGCGCTCGTGCACCGCGCCGATCAGGGCGGACCCACCGACCACGCTGCCCACGAGTGCGGCGTCGACAAGCGAGCCGAACGACGCGGAGAGCACCGCCCCGGCGGCCAGCACCGGGGTCAGCGGGTTGGACAGCTCGTCCACGAAGGCGCGCAGCAGACCGCCACGTCCGGGTGCGGCCTGGCCGTCGCGAACCGAGCCGTCGTACCGGCGTTGCGCCTCCGCGCTGGCCAACCCGTCCGGGGTGGTGCGCAGGTGGCCCAGCACGGTGTTGACCGGCATGAGATGCCAGGCGGTCGTCACGGGTGCCGGGGTGTCCGACGTGTCGTGTAACCGGCCGGCCTGCCAGACCCCGTTCGCGAAGGCCAACCCGGCGGCGCCGTTGACCGCGACGAGCGCCTTGTGCGGCAGTTGGGTCGGCGGAGCGGTGAACGCCCCCAACGCCCCGAGACCGGTGCCGGCCATGGCCAACCGGATGTTCTGCTGGGCTGTCCGCCGGGCCACCCCGGTCGCCTCGACCACCAGGGCCACCACCCGCAGGTCGACACCCACCAGCAGGTGTGCACCCCAGGGCGGCAGCGCCTCCGGTGCGGCGAGCCCCAGACCGCAGTCGGACGCGCCGAGCGCCCTGCGGTCCGCCGAGACCAGCATCACCACCGCGCCGTCGCGCTGCAACGCGCGTACCGACTCGGTCAACTGGTCTCCGCCGGGCAGCATCGCATCGGCGAAGCCGTACCGCTGCTCGTCGCCGCCGGCCACCACCAGCCGCAGGCCAGCGTGCCGGGCGGCGGCCGGGAGGCCGTCGACGCCGGGCGCGGGTTCCGGCTCGACCCGCAGCAGGGCGGCGAGTCGGTCGCCGTGGGCGAGGCCGAGTAGCTGGCCGCCGGCGGATCGCAGCCGGTCGCCGTCCGGGATGGCATTCGGGTCGCTGCCGGGCAGTTGGTCCAGCGGTCCGAGCCGCCAACCGTCCGCCGTGCGCGAGGCGGCCGGGTCGTCCGGGTCGAACAGCGCGAAGGCCCGCTCCGCCACCTGGTCGACGTCGGCGCCGGGCGCCGGCGCCAGATCGGCGAGTACGCCCCGGTCCGAGCCGAGCACGGCGGCGTCCAGCACGAGCGTGTCGATCCGGTCCAGCTCCCGCAGCACGCTGCGGTCCATCGCGATCACTCCGCGCCGGGCCAGCATCCGGCCGAGGTGGGCGGCGTACCCCTCGCGTCCACTGCCGGGAGCCTTCGGCAGGGTGGACAGGCCCAGCGCGGCGGCCCGTTTCGGCCCGGCGAACGGCATCGCCGCGACACCCGTGGCCGCTCCCGCGGCGAGCATGCGGTTGACGTACCGCTCGACCGGGCCGTCCGGCTTCGGCCGGGGACGCTCGACGACCGGCCAGCGGGCGGTGGCTCGTTCCGGGTCGCCGGTCAGTCGTGGCTCGGCCCGCTCCCAGGCCGCGAGCTGGGCCCGCGCCTCGCCCCACTGCACCAACCGTTGGGCGCCGTCCAGGGCGATCCCGGTCCAGCGGCCGGTCAGGCCCTGCACCACCGCTTCGGCCAGCGGGAAGAGGAGGTCGGCGCGGGGATCTGAGCGCAGCCGTTTGCCGATGAACTGGTGCAGCTTCGGTTGTAGGTCGATCGCGGAGAGCAGGCCGGCCACCTCACCGGGCAGCGGTGCGAACGGCAGGATCCGGGTGGCCGCCGAGATGGTCAGGCCGAGCGCGTCCGAGGCGAGTGCGCCGAGGGTACGGGGGGTTCGCGGCCCCTCCTCCGGTGGGTGCGGCGGTGGGATCTCCGGGTCGGGTTCGTGGTCGCAGGTCTGCTCGATCCGGCTGATCGTGGCGATCAGGTCGCGCAGTGCCGGCTCGGGGGCCTGGACGGCAACCACCACCCGCCCGGACGGGGCGTTGACCCGAGCCCAGGCGACCCCGGGCAGACGCTCCAGCGCGCCCTCCACCTGACGTGCCAGTTTGTTGCCGCCGTCCTGGCAGACGCCGTGCACCTCGATGTGGTGTCGGCCCGGTCGGGACCAGACCCGACGCCGCGTCAGCCCGGCCGTGCGGGCCAGCCGGGTCGCGGCCGAACCGACGGTCCGGGACGCCTCGCCGACCAGGTGCGGCACGCCGAAGGACGGCAGGATGCGGCTGGCTGCGCGACCCGCCGCCGTCATCGAGGCGTACGGCTGGACGGACGCTGGCCCGACTCCCTGTTGCTGCTGGTCCTGACCTTGCCCATGTCGTCCTCCCAGCGCGCTCACGTCCGGCGGCCTGGCTTCCCGACCTGCCGTCCGTTATGCCCCTGCGGTGGTGGAACTTTCCGCCGCTGCCGGCGCATGGACGGGGTGGGCCGTGGAATCCGACGACCTTCACCGGACATGGGGAGGCCGGCATGAGCACGCTGACGCGACATCTCAACGGTTCGCACGAGAACGTTCGGATGTACACCCGGCGGGTGGCGTTACCGATGCTGGGCGATGTGGCGGTGCCGCCACCGGACAAGGTCGCCTACTACGCGGGGCTCGGTGTCCTCGCCGCACTGCAGGTCATCGAGTGGCCGATCGCCCTGGTGATCACCGCCGGTCACCTGCTGGCGGACCAACACCTGTCGGGACTGGTGCGCGGGGTCGGGCAGGCGCTCCAGGATGCCTGACGAGAGCCGGGTCACCGACGATTGACCTGAATCCAGGTTCAAGTCGCATGCTCGGGTCATGCCGAGCACAGTCGCCACCACCGCACCGACCGCACCGGGACTGTTCGCACCTCGGTTGCGGGCGATGACCGTGGGCAGCGTCGCGTTGATCTCGTTGCTGGCGTTCGAGGCGTTGGCGGTCGGTACGGCGATGCCGACCGTGGCCCACCACCTGGACGGGCTCGCGCTGTACGGGATCGCGTTCGGTGGCCCGTTCGCCACCGGTGTGCTGGCCATGGTGGTGTCCGGCATCTGGTGTGACGCCCGGGGCCCTCGGGGCCCGATGTGGCACGGGGTCGCCTGGTTCGTGGTGGGGTTGCTGATCGCCGGGACCGCTCCCGTGATGAGTGTGCTGGTCGTCGGGCGGGTGGTGCAGGGGTTCGGCTCCGGGCTGCTGTCGGTGGCGCTGTACGTGATCGTCGGGCAGGCGTACCCGCAGGAGCTGCACCGGCGGATCTTCGCCGCGTTCGCGGCGGCGTGGGTCGTACCGTCGCTCGTGGGTCCGGCGGTGGCCGGTCTGATCGTGGAGCACCTGGGGTGGCGCTGGGTCTTCCTCGCGGTGCCGGCGGTGGCGGTGCCGGCGGTGTTGCTGATCCACCCCGGCCTGCGGTCGCTGGGGCGGAGCGCGGAGGCCCGGCCGCCGGCCGGCGCGGCGGGCCGGATCGGTTGGGCGTGTGGGGCCGCGGTGAGCGCCGCTCTGCTGCACATCGGGGGGCAGCAGCGCGGTGCCACCGCCCTGACGCTCGTCGCGCTCGCCGTGGTCGGCCTGTTGGTGTGTGCCCCGCGTCTGCTGCCGGCCGGGTTCCTGCGGGCGGCCCGGGGGCTACCCACGGTGGTGGGGCTGCGCGGGTTGGCGTCGGCGGCCTTCGTCGGCGCCGAGGTGGTCATCCCGTTGCTGCTCTCCCGGGAGCGGGGTCTCTCGCCGACCGCCGCCGGGCTGGTCCTCACGGTCGGCGCGCTGGCGTGGTCGGCAGGCTCCTGGTTGCAGGGCCGGATCCCGGTGCCGGCGTCCCGGGCCACCCTGCCGCGTGTCGGGCTGAGCTGCATCACGGTCGGCACCGCCACGGTGGCGCTGGCCGTCCGGCCCGAGCTTCCGGTGGCCGTCGCGGTTGTCGGTTGGGCGGTGGCAGGCCTCGGCATGGGGCTGCTCTACCCGTCGCTGTCGGTGCTCACCCTGGAGTTGTCCGCCCCCGGCGAGCAGGGCCGCAACAGTTCCTCGTTGCAACTGGGCGACTCCCTCTTCGCGGCGACGGTGCTCGCGCTGACCGGTGCCCTGCTGGCCGCGGGGAGCGCGCCGGGCCCGGGCAGTTACACGGCGACGCTGGCGGTGACGGCGGGCCTGGCGCTGCTCGGCGCGCTGTTGGCCGGCCGCGTCGTGGTGGGTGGGAGTGCGCGACCGGGCGGGTGATCCGAGGATTCGGCCGCGTCCGGCCCGGTGGTGCCGGGAGGATGGCGGGCGATGAACTTCCTGACCGTCCTGCCACTCGCCGTGGTGATGGTCGCCGGGACCCAACTGGTGGTGGCGGTCTTCCTCGCCTCGTCGGACCGGCCCCGGGCGGCGTCGCTGGGTTTCCTCGCCGGGGCTGGGCTGGTGGTCACGGCCGGAGTGACGGTGAGCTGGCTGCTGACCCGTTGGGTGGGCGGGCTGGCCGCCGACGCGAGTGCCGTCGCCGGCAGGGTCGATCGCGGTCCCGCCATCGATCTGGTGGTTCTCGCCCTGCTGGTCGGCCTGGCCGTGCTGGTGTGGGTACGACGGCACCGGTCCGGGCCGCCGAGGTGGCTGGGCAGCATCGAGCACGCCGACCCGCGTACGGCACTGCGACTTGGTGCGCTGCTCTTCGTGCTGACGCCGACCGACGACCTGACCATGGCCGCCGTCGGGGCGAGCGTGGCCCGGCACAACCTGCCGTGGTGGCACCTGGTGCCGTTCGTGCTGCTCACCGTGCTTCTGCTCGCACTGCCGCTGCTGGCGTTGCTGCTGCTCGGAGCCCGGGCGGCGCGGACCCTGACCCGGATGCGGGAGTGGGCCGAGGGGCACGCCTGGATCGTCAACGAGATCGTGATCGCGTTCTTCGCGCTGCTGACCGTGTTGGACCTGATCCGCTCGGGGTGAGCCGGGCAGACACGTACGGGGGAACCGGGCGGAGATGAGAGCAACAGCGGTTCACGTTCGTCTTACGGTGACGGCATGTTCGTTGTCGTCACCACGGTGATCCTCTACGTCTTCGGTTTCGTCTTCCTCTACGGCGTGATCCGGCTGGGTGTCCGGCATGCCATGGAGGACCTGGAGCTGCAACGAGCCAGGGCCCGGCGCGAGGAGGAGTTGGCGGCGGCCCGCGACCGCTCCTTCCTGCGCGACAACGCCTTCCTCGCCGGCAGTTGAGCACCGGATCGGTCCGGCCCCGGCCGGCGGTGTCGCGGGACGACCCGGGAGCCGCCGGGCGGTTCGGCGTGCCGGATGCGAGGATCGCACCCGTGATGGGAACGCTGAAGACCGAACCCGCCCGCGCCCGCCTCGACCTGCTCGCCGCGCCGGTGGCGGAGGTCATCGCGCAGTGGCCCGCGGACGCGCCGGTGGACGTCAACGACGTGCTGGTCGCGCCGATCGACGCGGAGCTCGCCGACACCGCGGCATTCTGTGCGGCGTACGAGGTGGGGCTGGACGTGTCGGCCAACTGTGTCGTGGTGGCGGGCAAGCGTGAGGGTGTGGTCCGCTACGCGGCCTGCATCGTCCTGGCCACCACCAGGGCGGACGTCAACGGGGTGGCCCGCCGGGCGCTCGACGTCCGTAAGGCGAGCTTCGCCCCGATGACCGACGCGGTCGAGTTGACCGGGATGGAGTACGGCGGCATCACCCCGATCGGGCTGCCCGCACAGTGGCCGATCCTGGTGGACGCCCGGGTCATCGCCACCCCGCACGTCATCATCGGCTCCGGCGTACGGCACAGCAAGATCGCGCTGCCGGGGCCGGCGCTGGGCGCACTGCCCGGCGCGCAGGTGGTGGAGGGGCTGGCCAGGCCAGCCTGAGTATGGACCGGCATCGATGTTGTTGCACGTGAAACATCGTGATCATCGATGCCGGACGTCCCGGTGGCTCAGTGGGCCGCGGCCTCGCGTTGCTCGACCTCGGTGAGCGCGGCGAGCAGCGTCTGCACCTCCTGCGCACCGGAGACGGCGTACTTTCCGGCCAGGACGAAGGTCGGCACGCTGCTGATGCCCAGGCCCTGCGCCTCGGCCAGTTGGGCGGCGACGTCGGTGACCCGCTCGTCGGAAGCGAGGAACCGGCGCGCGTCGGCCGCGTCCAGGCCGATCTCGCCGGCCAGGGTGGCCAGCGCCTCCCGCGACCCGATGTCGACCCCGTGGTGGAAGTGCGCCTGGTAGAGCGCCTCCACCATCTCGGCCGCCCGACCCCGGTCGGTGGCCCAGGAGACCAGCCGGTGCGCGTCGAAGGTGTTGGCGGTCACCGCGCGGTCGTAATCCAGGTGAAGGCCGTCACCCGCCGCGACCTGGGTCACGTGGGTGAATACCTGCCGGGCGCGTTCCGGGCCGCCGAACTTGCCGGCCAGCGCCTGCACCACCGGGAGGGGTTCGGGCACCGGCGACGGGTCGAGCTGGAACGGCCGGTAGTGGACCGTCACCTCGCCCGGATAGCTGGCGAGGGCCTCATCCAGGCGACGCTTGCCGATGTAGCACCACGGGCAGACGACGTCCGCGTAGATCTCGATCTCCATGATCGGTGCCAACCTCGCGGTCAGGCCAGTTGTTCCCGCACCTGACGCTTGAGTCGACCCAGGATCGCCGTGCCGCCGCGGATCCGCAGCGGGCTGATCGCCTGCGCCAACCCCATCCGCTGGTAGAGGTCGTCCGGCACGGCCAGCACCTCCTCCGGGCTCGCCAGGGCCAACCCCTCGGCGAGGATCCCGGCGAACGCCCGGGTGGTCGGCGCCTCCGGCGGGCAGTCGAAGATCGTCGCCACGGTGCCCTCCGGGGTCACCTTGGCGCGCAGGAAGAACGACGTCTGACACTCGGGCACCTGCTCCATGCCCTCGCGCTCGACGGTGCCCTCCGGCAGCACCGGGATGACGTCCGCGTACTCCAGGAGCATCTCCAACACCAGGTCGCGCGGCGCGGCAGCGAACTCGTCGACGATCTCGGCCAGTCGGGCCGGCATGTCAGCCATGCGTCGAGGCTACCGCCGGCCACCCGCGGACCGGCCGGCGGCGCACACCGCCGCCCGGCCCGGCCCGTTCGTCACACCGTCGGCGACTGCTCGCTGATCTCGCTGAGGGCGCTTGTGGGGTCGAGCTGCATGGCCAGGTCGCCGAGCGAGACGATCCCGACCAGCTTGCGGTCGGTGTCACAGACCAGCACGCGGCGGATGCCCCGGTCCCGCATGAGCGCCGCCGCCTCACCCGCCGTGCAGTGCTGCTCGATCATGACCACCTCGCGGGTGACGATCGAGCCGATGGTGGTGGCCGCGGGGGAGCTGTTCTCCGCGACGGCCCGCACCACGATGTCCCGGTCGGTGAGCATGCCGGCGAGGCTGGCGCCGTCGGTGACCACCACGTCGCCGATGTCCGCCTCCTTCATCACCCTGGCCGCCTCGTCCAGGGTGGTCTCGGCCGGCAGGTATACCACCTGCTTGGTCATCACGTCACTGACCCGGTAACCGGTCATGAGAGCCTCCGAAGACGTTTTCACTCGATCCGACTGCACTACCCCGTGACGCGGCAGCTACACCAGGTTCCCACGCGCCTGGCGTACCTCGTGGACGAGCAGGTCCACCAACCCGTCCAGCGGCACCTCCGTGCGCCCGTCGCCGGCCCGCTCGCGCAGCTCGACGTACCCCTCGGTGAGCCGGCGGCCGACCACGACGGCCCGGGGGATGCCGATCAGCTCGGCGTCGGTGAACTTGACCCCGGCCGAGACGTGCGTCCGGTCGTCGACGAGCACCCGCAGGCCGGCGGCGTCGAGGCGTCCGCCGAGCTCCAGCGCCGCGTCGAGCTGCGGGCCCTTGCCCGCGACCACCAGGTGTACGTCGCACGGCGCGATCGCCGCCGGCCAGACCAGCCCCCGGTCGTCGTGGTGTTGTTCGGCGATCGCCGCGACCGCCCGGGACACCCCGATGCCGTAGCAGCCCATGGTCGGCCGGACCGGCTTGCCGGCCGGCCCGAGCACGTCGACCGAGAACGCGTCGGTGTACCGGCGACCGAGTTGGAAGATGTGGCCGATCTCGATGCCGCGCCGGATCGTCAGCTCGCCGTCGCCGCAGTCGGGGCAGCTGTCACCGGCGCGCACCTCGGCCGCCTCGATCGTGCCGTCGGGTGTGAAGTCCCGCCCGCAGACCACGTCTGTCGCGTGCCGGCCGGGCTCGTTCGCCCCGGTCAGCCAGGCGGAGCCGGGCACCACCCGGGGATCGACCAGGTAGCGGATGCCCAGCTTGTCGAGCACCTGCGGCCCGAGGTACCCGCGGACCAGCTCCGGATGCTCGGCCCACTCGTCGAAGACGGCCACCTGGGCCGGCGCCAGCGCGGCGGTGACCCGCTTCAGGTCGACCTCCCGGTCCCCGGGCAGCCCGATCACCAGCGGCTCGGCCCGATCGGCACCCGGTTGCCGGACGGACAGCACCACGTTCTTCAGGGTGTCGGCGGCGGTCCAGCCGTCCCGACCACCCAACCGGCGGGCGTTCGCCAGCTCGACAAGGCTGACGATCGTCGGCGTCTCCGGAGTGTCGTGCGCCTCGGCGGCCGGCTGCGCGCTCGGGTCACCGGCGGTCGGCGCCCGGGTGATCACGGCCTCGGTGTTTGCCGCGTAGTCGCAGGCGGTGCAGCCCACGAAGGTGTCCTCGCCGACCGGAGTCGCCGCCAGGAACTCCTCCGACGCGGAGCCGCCCATCGCCCCGGACATCGCGTGCACCACCGCGTAGTCCAGGCCCAACCGGTCGAAGATCCGCTGGTACGCGGCACGGTGCCGGGCGTACGCGTCCCGCAGCCCCGCGTCGTCCAGGTCGAAGGAGTACGCGTCCTTCATCAGGAACTCCCGGCCGCGCAGCAGTCCGGCCCGGGGCCGCGCCTCGTCGCGGAACTTCGTCTGCACCTGGAACAGCGTCACCGGAAAGTCCCGGTACGAGGTGAACACGTCCTTGACCAGCAGCGCCGCCATCTCCTCGTGGGTGGGTGCCAACAGGTGCTCGGCGCCACGCCGGTCGGCGAGGGTGAAGATGTCGTCGCCGTACTCCGTCCACCGGCCGCTGGTGCGGTAGGGATCGGCCGGCAGCAGCGCCGGGAAGTGCACCTCCTGGTCGCCGATCGCGAACAGCTCGCCGCGCACCACGTCGGTGATCCGGTCCAGCACCAGCTTGCCCAGCGGCAGCCACGTGTAGCCGCCCGGCGCGGCGCGACGGATGTAACCGGCGCGCAGCAGGAGCCGGTGGCTCGGCACCTCCGCGTCGGCCGGGTCCTCGCGCAGGGTTCGCAGCAACAGGGTCGACATGCGCAGCAGCATGCGCGCAGCGTAGAGCGGCGCCGACCGGCCGAGCGAACCAATTCGTCAGTGGCGTCGCCGGGCGTCACGGCGTGCCGGGAAGTCGGCCCTCGCAGCGGACGTCCGGATCGGCCACCGGCCGCCGGGGCATCATCCAGTCCAGCGCGGTCTCCTCGACCGGCCAACCCCGCACCGACACCAGGCTGTACGGCACCGCCGCCGGCTGTGGGCAGAGGACCTGCGACTCGACCCACCCGTTCGGTACGAACCGGACGGTGGCGGAACGGTCCAGCATGATCGTCGACGTGTCGGTGACCGCGATGAGCGCACCGAGCACCACCTCCCGGCCGGCGACGGCCACCGGTGGTGGGACGGCCCCGCTGGCCGGGGGCGCCGTTGCGCCGTCCGGCGGGGTCGTCGCGGCCGGGGCCCGCGGGATCGTCGCGGCCGGTTCCCTCGGCACCACCTCGACCGCGGCGGTGGGCAGCAGCGGCACCCGGAGGAAGACCGCTCCCATCACCACTGGAAGCACTGCGGCGACCGTGAACGCCAGGCCGTGGGTCAGCGCCGGAGCGATCCAGCCGGGGATCGGGCCGGTCAGCAGGAGGGTCGCGGCGGGTGGCACCGCCAGCAGCGCGGCGGTGGCCAACTCGCGATCCTGGTACGCCGTCCAGATCGCCGGGCCCAGCACGCTGTACGCCAGGACCGCCGCCGCCAACGGCAGGGCCACGCTGACCAGCAGGACCCGGGTCGGCTGGTCCGGGTGCAGATAGCGCGTACGCAGCGCGAGCAGCCAGAGGGCGAGCATCAGCAGCGACGGCAGGAAGCGGAGCTGCCAGGTGAGCGCCCCCAGCGCGACCGCCGCGGTGATCACCCAACCGGGGGTACGTGCCGTCCCGGAGGCCAGCAGGGACCGTTCCAGGTCGAACCGGTCAGGGGCGCTGAGCCGGAGCAGCCGACCGAGCACCCCGAAGGTGAGCACGACGACGGGGAACGCCCACACCAGGGCGATCAGCAGGGCGCTGAGCAGGCCGAGCGGGCTGACGTACTGGACCAGCAGCAGCATCGTGGACATGTCCTGTTGGCTGAGCTGCCACAGCCGCAGCACCAGGAGTAGGACGGGAAAAGCGGGAAGGAGGGTCAGCAGCCACTGCTGCGCCTGCCGCGCCCCCGCCATCCGGCGCGGGCGGCCGGTCTCGCCGAAGCTGGTGACGATCCGGGGTACGCCGGGGGCGGCAGCGCGGTCCTCTCCCACGGCCACTGTCGCACCTCCACCTTCCTCGCCTCGGGTTGTTGCTGCTCCGCGACCGGCTGCGGGAGGTTGTACCCCTGCTGCCACCGGAGGTTGGTGTTGTACGCGTTCTCCCAGGTCGAGTTCTCCTCGTCCGTGGCCGAGGCGTAGAGCGCGAGGTCGACCAGGTCGAGCAGGGCCTGGTTGGGGCCGACGTTGACACCCCACTTTTCCTGCGGTGACGAGCCGATGTCCCAGTGCTGCAACGGTTTGACGTTCTTGAGGGTCACCGGAAAGCGTTGACCGTCGTCGCCTGGCTGGTCGCCGGTGACGAAGCCGGCGAGGATCGCCGCGTCGGTGGTGACGGCCTGCACCTTGCCGTCGTACAGCTCCTGGATGCACTCGCTGATCCGGTTCCGGCCCACCGGCCTGGCGCCGGCCTCGGCGAGGCGTTGGATGGACGTCGAGGTGGTGAGCGAGCAGACCGTCAGGCCACGGAGATCCTCCAGGCTGCTCACCTGCTCCCGGAAGCTCTTCAACGTCACCACCGACTGCTCGGTGTGCAGGTACGCGGCGGAGAAGACGGCACCCTCCTCGCGGCGCTTGTCGTTGATGCTGTACGAGGCGATGACCATGTCGACGATGACGAACCCGTCGTTGTCCCGGGCCTGTCGACGGGCCCGGTCCTCGCTCTCGATCGGCACGAAGCGCACCTGGGAGTGGTCGAAGCCGAGGTAGCCCGCGATCAGGTAGGCGATGTCGACGTCGAAGCCCTTCCAGACGTTGTTCGAGAGGCGCTGCGAGATGCCCGGCTGGTCGTCCTTCACCCCGATGACGAGTTGCTGCTTGCCCTTGAGGCCGGCCTGCTCCAGCAACTCGTCGCGGGTTGGCGGGCCGGTCGCGAGGACGATCGGGACCAGGGCGGCAGCCAGCACGGCCAGCGCCACGATGAGCCCGACGAGTCGGAGTTGGCGGGCCCGTGCGGTGCGCGGCGATGTGGTCACCGCCGGGGCCGGCCCCGCAAGGGTCGGCTCGCTTTCCTGGCTCAACTAGGCCCTCCCCGCTGCTCGGACCGGTGATCGGCCCCCCATTGTGGGGCCTGGGAGCGAGTCACGGCACTCCTCGACCGGCCGGATTGGCGACAGAACGGCACGGGTCGGACCGGTTCGTCGCCCCATGACCTCCGCCACGTCGCCCGATCGGGGCACTGTCCACCGCGCCCTCGGTGAAAGACTGGTCGCCGCAGGCAACGAGTGGTGTGAGGGGGCGCGGGTGCGCTGGCGCAGTTTTGTCGCGGTCGGGGACAGTTTCACCGAAGGCATGGATGACGCGTACCCGGACGGCACCTTCCGGGGCTGGGCGGACCTGGTGGCGACCCGGCTCGCCGCCGAGGCGGGCCCCGACTTCCGGTACGCGAACCTGGCCATCCGGGGCCGGCTCTTTCCCAGCGTCGTTGCCGAGCAGGTGCCGTCGGCGGTGGCGATGAAGCCCGACCTGATCAGCTTCGCGGCCGGCGGCAACGACGTGCTGCGCCGCACCTTCGATCCGGACACGCTGGTGGCCCGCTTCGACGAGGTGGTCCGGCAACTGCGCTCGGGCGGCGCGGACGTGCTGCTCTTCCGGTTCGCCGACGTGATGGCCCGACTGCCCGGTCAGCGCCTCGTCGCCCCCCGGGTGCAGTTGCTCAACCAGGCCGTCGGCGAGACCGCCGAGCGGCACGGCGCCATCATGGTCGACCTGTACGCCGACGACACCTTCCTCAACCCGATGCTCTGGAGCACCGACCGGTTGCACCTCTCCCCGGCCGGGCACCGGCGGGTCGCGGGGCAGGTGCTGAACGCGCTCGGGGTCGGTTGCGACGAGGAGTGGCTGATGGTCCCGCCGCACCCGGCGCCGTCGCCCTGGTTGGCTGCCCGTGCCGCCGACGTGCGGTGGGCCGGTCGGCACCTCGCACCCTGGGTGAAGCGGCGACTGACCGGCCGGTCGTCCGGCGACACCGTGACGGCGAAACGCCCGCTGCTCGGGCCGATCGTCGACTGAGCCTCCGAACAGGGCATCCGGCCCGCCACGTAGACCGGTTATCGGATCGCCCGACGTCGTGCCCACCCGATAGTCTCCGTTGCCCCCGTCGATCGAGCACGGGGACAACAGGGAAGGCGGATGAGGGATGACCCTCATACCTGGTACGACGTCGTCCAGATCAACCGGGCGATCCTTGCTGGCTGGCGCACTGTCCACGCTGGTCGCCGCCGGGCTGGTGGTCGTCTCGACCGCCTCGCCGGCCGCCGCGTACGACGTGCGCTTCGAGAAGAACACCTCCTGGGCCTGGACCGACTCCGAGCGCCCAAAGAAGATCGACATTGATCAGGCCGGCGACGTGGCCGTCGGCACCTGGGTCGACAGCAAGCGACGCCCGCACACCTCACGGGCGTACTTCACCTTCGACATCACCTCCTATCGCGGCGCGGTCATCGAACTCGCGACGTTCAACGCCAAGGAGACCGGGGCGGGCGACTGCGCCAAGCGTCCCGAGGTGGAGTTGTGGCGCACCGAGGCGTACACCTCGCGCTCCAGTTGGGCGAAGCCCCCGGTCGACCTCGCGCGTATCGACACCACCGCGCTACCCGCGGAGTCCGGGTGCCCGGCTCCCTACGTCGGATTCGACGCCACGCAGGGGCTGCGTCAGGCACTCGCCGAGGGCAAGTCGACGCTCACTCTCTCGCTCCGGCTCCCGGTCAGGGTCGAGAAGGACCCGAAGCTGGCCCGGAAGTACGCGAGCCAGGTGGGCCTCTCGATCGTGCACAACTACCCGCCGGGCGTACCGACCGACCTGCAGACGGCGAACGGCACGAACTGCACTGTCGCTGAGCCGTACCAGGTGCTGCCGTTCCGAACCCTGGACCTCTCGGCGGTCGTGCACGACAGGGACCGCACCGACACCGGCGGGACGGACGAGATCACCGCGACGTTCGCACTGTGGCCGGTCGACGAGCCGGACGCCCGGGTGGAACGCATCGACTTCTCCCGCGACGGTCAGCGGGCGCTGGGCCGGTTCCGGGATTTCCCCTCCCTGTTCGAGCACGACCGGGTCTACGCCTGGCAGGTGCGGGCGGCGGACAGCGGAGCCACCAGTGAGTGGAGTCCGGTCTGCTACTTCCGTACCGATTTCGAGGGGCCGACCACGGCACCGGCGGTGTCCTCCACCGACTTCCCGGTCGACGGGCCGCCGGCACCGGCGCTGTCGGGGAGGTTCACCTTCGACGCCCAGGGCGCGGCGGACGTGGCCGGATTCGTCTACCAGCTCAACTCCGGCGCTCCCGGCCGGGTGACCGCCAACCACCCCGGCGGCTCGGCCACCGTGACCCTGAACCCCCGCAGCGGCCCGAACTCGCTCGATGTGTGGAGCGTGGATGCCCTCGGCAACCAGTCGCCGGTAACCAACTACCGCTTCTCGGGCGCCCTCACCATGCCGACCATCTCCTCGACCGTCTACCAGGAGTTCACCGAGAGCGGCGGACCGGGCGTACCCGGGGTGTTCACCTTCACCCCGGTCGTGCCCGGCACGGTCAGCTACCGCTACTCCTTCAACGAGCAGACCGGCACCGTGCCGGCCAACGCTGACGGCAGCGCGTCGGTGACCTGGGTGCCGACCGAGGCCGGCTGGACGATGCTCGAGGTTGTCGGCGTCAACCAGGACGGCGTCGAGACCACGGCAGCCATCTGGTTCTTCGGGGTTGCCGAGCAGCCCGCAGGCAGTTAGAGCCGGTGTGCGGCCGGCCCATCACCCTCCCGGGTGGTGGGCCGGGCGCGTTTCCGGCCACATGTGTCGTTCCCGATCCCCGATGCCGGGCCGTCCGGTCGTATCGCGGCGTAGTTTGGGGATCATGTCTGTGCCGAACGATCCTGATCCCCGCCTTCAGTCGTACGCGGACCCGCAACGGCTGGTCACCACCGAGTGGCTGGCCGAGCACCTGGGCGACGAGGGCCTCGTGGTTGTCGAGTCCGACGAGGACGTGCTGCTCTACGAATCGGGTCACATCCCCGGTGCGGTGAAGGTCGACTGGCACCTGGAGCTGAACGACCAGGTGACCCGCGACTATCTGGATGCCGCGAGCTTCGCCGAGTTGTGCGCCGCGAAGGGCATCGGCCGGGGCGACACGGTCGTCTTCTACGGCGACAACTTCAACTGGTGGGCCGCGTACGCCCTCTGGGTGTTCTCGCTCTTCGGCCACGCCGACGTGCGGCTGCTCGACGGCGGCCGGCAGAAGTGGATCGCCGAGGGGCGCGAGGTGACCCGCGACAAGCCAGCTCGCCCCCGTGCCGACTACCCGGTCCCGCTGCGGGACGACGCGCCGCTGCGGGCCTACCGTGAGCAGGTCATGGCGCACATCGCCGCCGGCCGGCCGCTTGTCGACGTCCGGTCGCCGGGTGAGTACACCGGCGAGACGCTGCACATGCCGGACTACCCGCAGGAGGGCGCGCTGCGGGGCGGCCACATCCCGGGGGCGGTCAGCAAGCCGTGGAAGTCCGCCGCCAACGACGACGGCACGTTCAAGTCCGCCGACGAGTTGAAGGCGATCTACGCCGACCAGCTCGGGCTGAGCCCCGACGACGACGTGATCGCGTACTGCCGGATCGGCGAGCGGTCCAGCCACACCTGGTTCGTGCTGCGGCACCTGCTGGGTTACCCGCAGGTGCGTAACTACGACGGCTCGTGGACCGAGTGGGGCAACCTGGTCCGGGCACCCGTCGTCAAGGGCGACCAGCCCGGCGGCCTGGCCGCCTGAGCGGCGGTGTGGGCCTGGCCGCCTGAGCGGTGGTGCTGGCTTGAACCGTCCCCGCGCGATGCCCTGTCGCGCGGGGACGGTCGTTTCAGCCGGCGACCGCGAGCACGCCACGCAGGTCGCGGATGATGCCGGTGATCTCGCCGGTCTCCGGGTTCCAGCGGGCCAGGGCGGCCGGTTCCAGTCGCAGCAGCACCGAACCCTTGTTGTCCCAGCCCAGCACCTCGCAGCAGCCCTTGCTGCGCTCCCGGCCCAGGTCGAGCACGTGCACCACCGCTCCGGTCCGGGCGTCCAGCACGGCCGCCCCCTCGGCGCCGTCGATCTCGCCGTTGGTGATCCACGCCGCGCTGGCCAGTCGCCCGCCGTGCAACCAGCCCCGGCCGTAGAACTCGTTGACCTGGTAGGGCGCGGGCAGCGCATCGCCGGTGATCCGTTCTTCGGAACGGATCGTGGCCTCGCGGGCGGTCCGGGTGCGCAGCTTCAGGCTGCTCCGCTCGCCGATCAGCTCGACAAGCGGTGCCTCGCGGCCGGCTGCCGGATCAGGTGCGACCACGGCCCAGGTCGACACGTCGATCGTGCTCGCCGTCCCGGTGGCCCGGTCCACCGCGTACGTGCGGTCCTCGCTGCCGACCAGCACCCGGTCGTTCGCCCAGACCACCCGCTCCAGATAGCCGTCGAGCGGAATCCGGCGTACCTCCGCGGTGGTGAGGTCGACCATGACCAGTTCCTTGGTCTGCGCGAACGCCGCCGACTTGCCGTCCGGCGACAGCACGCCCGGCTTCACGGCGGGTGCCTCGTTGTAGCTCACGTCCCGGGTGGGTGCCAGCGTCACCACGTCGAGACTGCGCACCACGCCGTCGTTGCCGAGCACCCGAACCGGGCCGTCCGCGCGATTCTCCTCGTCCGTCGGCTGGAACAGCGCCAGCGCCCGCTGGACCGGTCGCTGGGAGAGCGGCACGGTCGCCGGGCCGCTGAGTCGGGCCAGCGGGTCGGGCGGGAAGGTCAGCTCGGCGGGCGGGTGCTGCACGGGGCCAGGGTGCGTGGGGACGACTGTCGGGGTCGGTGCCACCGAGTGATTCGGCGGCGGGTCGGCGGGCGATCGCAGAGCCGCCACCGTGCCACCGCCGACCAGTGCCACGGCCAGGACGACCCCGCCGACCGCCCGCCGAGCGCGCCGCCTACGCCGAGCCCGGTCCCATCCGGCCGACGCCGGCTGGCTGGGTAGGACGTCCTCGACGCTGGCGGTCAGGAGTTGGCGCAGATCCTGCTCGTTCACGGGTTCACCTCCACGCCGGTGGCCAGATCGGCCCTGCCCTGACCCGCTCGGGCGTTCTGGGCGAGATCTGGGGCGGATTCGCGGAGGCGGCGTAGTGCCGCGTGACACTGGCTCTTCACGGTGCCGACGGTCACCCCGAGCGCCTCTGCGGTGGCGACCTCGGTCAGGTCCTCGTAGTAGCGCAACACCAGGACGGCCCGCTGCCGGGGCGGCAGCAGGCCCAGTGCGTCGTGCAGCGTCAGCCGCAGCGCGCCGTCGCGGTCGTGGGTCGCCCGGTCCGGCGGTGTGGCGCTCAGCCATTCCCGCCGTCGGCGACGCCACCACGACACCGCGTCCCGGTAGAGGATGGCCCGCACGTACGCGGCGGGGTCGCCGTCGCGAACCGACGCCCAGCGCAGCGCCAGCTTGAGCAGGGCCTCCTGGAGGAGATCCTCGGCCTGGTGGCGGTTGCCACAGATCAGGTAGGCGGCGCGGAGCAGCCGGTGTTGGTGGCTCTCCACGAAGGCGAGGTAGCCGTCGCGTCCGTCGTGTCCCGTCGGTACCATCCGCCCTCCCTTCCGGCGTCGCGTCACGCGTCACCTGCCAGACGCACGAGGAGGGGTAAAAGGTTGGGTCAGTTTTCCGGCACCCCGGTCAGATAGCGCTGAAGGGTCGGTGCGATCCAGGAGACCAGTTCCTCGGCCGGCGCGTCCACGATGGGTGGCAGGCGGACGATGTATCTGGTGAACGCGAGGCCGAGGATCTGGCTGGCCACCAGACCGGCACGTCGGGTGGTCAGTGCCGGGTCGGTGCCGAACGTGGCCACGGCGGCGGTGAGCTGGTCGGCGAAGATGCCCCGCATGCGCTCGGCGGCGCCCGGGTTGGTGCTGGCGGCCCGCAGGAGCGCCACGAGCGTCTCGTCGCCCTCCCAGCGGGCGAGGAAGTGCCGGATCAGCACCTCGCCGAGGCGGGCGGGCGGCACCGGGGCCAGATCGGGCAGGCGCAGGTCGAACTCGGCCGCCGCCGCGAAGAGCCCCTCCTTGCTGCCGTAGTAGCGCATCACCATCGACGGGTCGATCTGAGCGTCGGCGGCGATGGCCCGGATCGTGGCGCGCTCGTATCCGTCCGCCGCGAAGCGTTCCCGGGCCTTCCGCAGGATCGCCGCCCGGGTGGCGTCGGAGCGGCGGGGGTGGGTCGGCTGGGCGGACGCTGTCATGTCCACGACCGTATGCCAACAACTGTTGACACACAATCAGCAGCGCCCTAGCGTCGCCAACAAGTGTTTGCCAACAGTCGTTGGCAATAGTCGTTGGCAACAGTCTTCCGGAGGTGGCCATGCTGCCCGTGAGCACCGACGTCCTGGTGGTGGGCGCTGGCCCCACCGGTCTCGCCACCGCGCTGACACTGGCCCGACGCGGGATCGAGGTGACCGTCCTGGACCAACTGACCGAGCCGCCCACGACCTCCCGTGCGGCAGTCGTGCACGCGTACACCCTGGAGGTGCTGGACCGGATCGGCGCGGCGGCGCCGCTTGTCGCCCAGGGGGTGCGGTCGCCGCGTTTCACCGTCCGCGACCGGGACCGGGTGTTGCTGGCGGTGCCGTTCCACCAGTTGCCATCCCGCTTCCCCTACGCGCTGCTGGTCTCGCAGTCGGTCACCGAGGCGGTCCTCAGCGGTCGGTTGGCCGCCCACGGCGTCCAGGTCCGCCGGCCGTCGCGGTTGACCGGCCTGACCCCGGCCGGCGACGGGGTGCTCGCGCAGGTCGACGGGGAGACGCTGCGCGCCCGGTACGTGGTCGGTGCGGACGGCCTGCACAGCACCGTCCGGCAGGCGGCCGGTATCGGCTTCACCGGCCCCAGTGACGAGGAGTCCTTCGTGCTCGCCGACGTACGGGTGGACAGCGCCCTGCCCGGTGACGAGGTGGCGCTCTTCCTCGCCCGTTCCGGTCCGCTGATCTGGGCACCCCTGCCGGACGGAGTGGTCCGGCTGGTAGCCGCGGTGGCGACGGCTCCGGCGGATCCGGATGCCGCGTACCTGCAGAGGTTGCTCGACGAGCGTGGCCCGGCGCGACGACCCGACCGGGTGACCGAGGTGCGCTGGGGCTCCCGGTTCCGGGTGCACCACCGGATCGCCGACACCTTCCGAGCCGGGCCGGTGCTGCTGGCCGGAGACGCCGGGCACGTGCACAGCCCAGCCGGCGGCCAGGGCATGAACCTCGGCATCTGCGACGCGGTCGCCCTCGGCACCGCGGTGGCGGACGTGCTCGACGGAGGCCCCGAATCGCTGCTCGACGACTACAGCGCCCGGCAGCGGCCGATGGCCGAGGACGTGTTGAGCTTCGCCGCCGGGCTGACCCGGCTGGCCACCGTCTCCCCGGCCCGTCGACCGGCCCGTGACGTGCTGCTCCGGGTGCTCGGCACACTGCCGCCAGCGCGCCGGAAGGTCGCGCTGCGCCTGTCCGGGCTGTCCCACCGGGCACCGACGCCGGGTTAGCCGACGCCGGTGGGGTTGGGCACGTCGGCCACGGCCGGCCGCAGTGTCCGCCACGCGGCCACGGTGACGAGCGCGAACGTGCCGGCCGCCGCGCCCGCCACCGGCACCGTGCCGTACGCCGCGGCAGCCAGACCGGCGAGCACCGCCCCGACCGGTGCGGTGAGCAGGCCGACCATCCGCTGGGCCGCACCCACCCGGCCGAGCAGACCGGTCGGCACGTGCCGCTGCCCGTACGACGCCGACAGGCTGTTCCACACCACGGTCCCGGCGGCGAAGACGGCCAACGCGAGGCCGCCCGGCACCGGATGCCGAGCCAGCGCGAACCCGGTCAACGCCACGGTCTGCACGGCGAGCACCGCACGCAACGTCGACACCGTGCCGAACCGGGCGGCGAGCCGACCCGCCCCGAGAGCCCCCGTCACACCGCCGACGATGGCGGCGGCGGCGAACAGCCCGTACCCGGCCGGCGGCACCCGCAGCGCGTCCAGCGCGTAGAGCACCAGCACCGCCATGATCCCGCTGATCGCCAGGTTGCTCGCGGCGGCCAGCAGGGTGACCCGCCACAGTGTCCGGTGCCCGCGTAGCCACCGCATCCCCTCGGCGATCTCGCTGCGCACCGATCCGCGCCGTGCGTGCGCTCTCGCGACCGGAACCGGAACCGGTGCCAGGGCCAGCACGAGCAGGGCGGCGGCGGCGAAGGTGACGGCGTCGAGGGCGAACGGCAGGGCCGGGGCGAGGGCGAAGAGGACACCGGCGGCGGGTGCGCCGAGGAAGCCGCCGGCCACCGCGGACCCCGCCTGGAGTCGACCGTTCGCCCGGGGCAGCGCGTCCGGGGACACCAGCGCGGGAAGCAGGGCGAACGACGCGGAGTCGAAGAGGGTGCCCAGCGCGGCGAGGAGGAACGCCGCCAGCAGCAGCACCGCGACACCGACCCGGTCGAGGGCGACCGCCACGGCCAGCGCCGCCACCACGATGGCGCGTACCCCGTCGACCAGGGCCATCGTCCGACGGCGGTCCCAGCGGTCCGCGTACACGCCGCCGAGCAGGCCGAAGAGCAGCGGCGGTAGCTGACCGGCCACGGTGACTGCCGCGATGATCCGGGGGTCGCGGGTCACCGCCGCGGCCAGCAGGGCCAGCGCCGGCGTACGCAGCGCGTCCCCGAGCCGCGACGAGACGGCGGCGGACCAGAGCAGCCGGAAGTCCCGGCCGAGAGCTGAGGAGGTCATCCGGTGACCGTGCCGGTTCGACCGGGTCGAGGGTCAAGCCGTCGAGACGAAAGAGGGACGCGCCTGTCGGTGATCATCGGTACGGTGGGCGCCGGCATCGGACCGGGGAGAAACCAGGCGTGGATCACACTTTCCAGGTCGACCTGCGTGGCGTGGTCGACCTGCTCAGTCATCACCTTTACGGCAGCCCGCGGGTCTACGTCCGCGAGCTGCTCCAGAACGCGGTGGACGCGATCACCGCCCGGCGTGCGGTCGAGCCGGACGCGCCGGCGCTGGTCCGCATCGAACCCCCGGACCGCACCGGGGACGGCACGCTGCGGGTGCACGACACCGGCATCGGCCTGACCGAGGCGCAGGTGCACGAGTTGTTGGCCACCATCGGCCGCAGCTCCAAGCGCGACGAGCTGGGCTTCTCCCGGCACGAGTTCCTCGGCCAGTTCGGCATCGGCCTGCTCTCCTGCTTCCTGGTGGCCGACGAGATCCAGGTGCTCACCAGGCACGGAGACAATCCGACGGTGCGCTGGACCGGGTACGCCGACGGCCGCTACGCGGTGACGCTGGCCCCGCCGGAGGCCGCCCGCGCCGAGCCGGGCACCACCGTCACGCTGGTGCCCCGCCGCGACGCCGACCAGTGGTTCACCACCCCGACCGTCACCGACCTGGCCCGACTCTTCGGGGCGCTGCTGCCGGTCACCGTCCGCGTCGGCGACGTCGTCACCACCACCGGGGCACCGCCGTGGCCGACCACGCCGGATGCGCCGCTGGACCGCGCGGCCCTGATCCGGTACGCGCGGGAGACGCTGGGTGTCGACCCGTTCGACGTGCTGCCGTTGGCCGTGCCGGAGGCCGGGCTGACCGGTGTCGCCGTCATCCTGCCCACCCCGGTGAACCCGGCGGCCCGGGCCGGGCACCGCGTCTACCTCAAGCGGATGCTGCTCACCGAAAATGCCGACGGGCTGCTGCCCGAGTGGGCGTTCTTCGCGCACTGCGTGGTGGACGCGACCGAGCTGCGCCCGACCGCCAGCCGGGAGGCCCTCTACGAGGACACGCTGCTGACGGCGACCCGGGAGGCGCTCGGCGACCAGGTGCGCGGTTGGCTGGTCCGGCTGGCGCGGCACGACCCGCACCGGCTGGCGCAGTTCCTCCAGGTGCACCACCTCGGCGTGAAGGCCCTGGCGTTGCACGACGACGAGATGCTCCGGCTGGTCGACAGGTGGTGGCCCATGGACACCAACGTCGGCACGCTCACCCTCGCCGAGTTCCGCGAGCGCTACGGCGTGGTCCGCTACGCGGCGAGCCTCGACGAGTTCCGTCAGCTCGCCGCCGTGGCCGCCGCGCAGGATCTGGCGGTGGTCAATGCCGGCTACACGTACGACACCGAGCTGATCGAGCGGCTGCCGGTGGTGGACCGCGCGGTGCTGATCGAGCGGCTGGAGCCGAGCGACCTCACCACCCGCTTCGACGCACTCGACCCGCAGGTGGAGCTGGCGCTGCGGCCGTTCCTCACCGCGGCGCAACGGGCCGTCGAACGGTCCGGCTGCGAGGTGGTCATCCGGGCGTACGACCCGGTCTCGCTGC
This sequence comes from Micromonospora sp. NPDC049171, assembly GCF_040648275.1. Lineage (NCBI taxonomy): Bacteria > Bacillati > Actinomycetota > Actinomycetes > Micromonosporales > Micromonosporaceae > Micromonospora > Micromonospora sp. NPDC049171. The sequence goes on along the minus strand of NZ_JBEZDJ010000011.1, from coordinate 125,787 downwards.
CCGCGCTCTACCTGGTGAGCCGGTCGGCCGCGTTCAACGACCAGCTCGCGGCCAGCCGGGACCGGGCCGACGAACTGTGGGGCGGCGTGCTCGACGCGCTCGCCGCCACCGCCCCGCCGGACCGTCCGCAGTTGGTGCTCAACCACCGCAACCCGCTGGTACGCCGCGTCACCGCGCTGGCCGACCCGGAGCTGGTCGGGCTCGCCGTCGAGGCCCTGTACGGGCAGGCGCTGCTGCTCGGCCACCATCCGATCCGCGCGGCCGACGCCGCGCTGCTGAACGATTCCTTCCTCGGCCTGCTCGGCCGGGCCGTGCCGGGACGGGAGTGAGCATGAGCGACGAGGATCTGTGGCGGGTGCTGCGCGGGATCGCCGACATGCCGTACGGGGCGGGGCAGATCGCCGCGCTGGAGCAGCTGCTGCGTCGGGTGGACGCCGCCGACGACCGGCACCTTGCCTTCGTCACCCGGATGCAGGCCACCGAGGGCTACATCTACGGCGGCGAGCCGGCGAAGTCCTTCGTGACCTTCTCCTGGTGTCTGTCCGAGTTCGACAATGACCCGCAGCCCTACCACCAGAGCCACCTGCACCAGTTGCTGTGGCACTTCAAGTACATGGTCAACGGCCTGCTGAACTTCCCGGAGGTGCCGCTCGACCGCACGTACGCCGTGCTGGACGACATGGAGCGGCGCTACCGGGCCGGTGGGCACAGCCTGCAGGCCGTGTACAAGCACCGGTTCCGGGTCGCCGACCACGTGGGCGACGCCGAAGCCGCAGCGCACTGGTACCGGCTCTGGCAGACCGCCCCGCGCGGCGAACTCTCCGACTGCGCCGGCTGTGATCCGACGGGTCGGGTGGAATACCTCGCCGACACCGGGCGGGACGCCGAGGCGGTGGAGCTGGCCGAGCCGGTGCTCGCCGGCCGGCTCAACTGCAACGAACAGCCGCAGGCGATCCTCACCGCGCTGCTCCTGCCGTACCTGCGGACCGGGCGGGGCGAGGCGGCGCGGGACGCGCACCGGGAGGCGTACCGCCGGCTGCGCGGCAACCTCGCCGACCTGTGGGACATCGGCGACCACGTCGAGTTCTGCACGTTGACCGGCAACGAGGCGCGGGCGGTTGAGCTGGTCGAGCGACACCTGGACTGGTTGGACAAGCCGCCGTCGCCGGCCGCCGCCATGCACTTCGCGGCGGCCGCCGCCGCGGCACTGCGGCAGGCCGGCGGGTCGACCGTGTACCGCCGGGCCGCCGAGGGCCGGCCGGCCGCCGAGGTGTCCGCGGCGGCGCTGGCGGACGAGTTGGCCGAGACCGCGACCGGCCTGGCCGCCCGCTTCGACGCCCGTAACGGCACCGCCCACCAGTCGGAGTGGATCGCCCGCCGGCTGGCCGTGCGGGCGAGCGGGGAGCATCTGCCGCTGTCGGCGAGTGTCCGCCGCCGCCCGACCGGCCGGACCGCCGACCGGGCCGAGCGGGTGCGGCCCGGCAGGGGTGAACGACCCACCGTTGACCTGCCCGCCGACGCCGGCCCCGACGACCTGCTGGACCTCGCGGACCAGAGCTGGGGTCGACACGACCAGACCACCTTCCGGGCGGTGCTTGTCGCCTTCGACGAACGGTTCGGCTCCGCCGAGCTGCCCGCACGTACGTCCGCGCACCGGTTGGCGCTGCGGGCGGGCGAGCGTGCCGACGAGGAAGACTTCGAGAGCGCGGTCGAGCTGAACCGGGCGGCGCTGGAGCTGTACCGGGAGGCGGGCGAGGACGTGCCCGCCCAGGTGGTCGCCGGGCGGCTCGGCGTGCTGTTGGCCCGGTCCGACGAGGGCGCCGAGGCGGGGCTGACGCTGGCCCGCGAGGCGGCCGAGGCCCTGGACCGGTCCGGCGACGCCCGGCAGCGGGCGGGCGGCCACGTCCGGATGGCGTCGGCGTTGCTGAACCGGGAGCGCTGGGCGGACGCGCTCGCCGCGCTCGACCGGGCACCGGCCGACGCGGGCGGCGACCGGCATCTGCTGGCCCGGATTGCGACGTACCGGGCGCACGTGCTGGAGCAGACGGACCGCCTCGACGAGGCGCGAGCCGCCGTCGACGAGGCTCGCCAGCTCGGCCGTGAGCTGGGCGTCGGCGAGGTGATCGTGACCGCCTGCCTGGCCCATGCGCGGATGACTGACGATCCGGCGGACGCCGTGGCCGCCTGCGACGAGGCGTTGGCGGCAGCACCGGCGGACGCGGAGCTGCCGGTCCGAGTCGCCCGCGCTCGGGCCTTGCAGGCGGCCGGCCGGGCCGTCGACGCGGTGGACGACTTCGTCGAGGCGGTGACGCTGTGCGTGGAGCGGGGCGCCGAGGGGGACGCGTTCCTGCGGTGGGAGCTGGCGAACGCGTACCAGATGGTGGGCCGGCTGGCCGAGGCCGCCGAGGTCGCGGAGGAGGCCGTGCTCGGCCTGGACCGGATGGGCGCCCAGGCCGAGGCCGACCGCTGCCGGCACCTGTTGGCCGGCGTCTACGCCAGGCTCGGTGCGGTTGACCCGGCGTTGGCCCTGCTGGAGCAGTTGGCCGTCAATCTGGACGGCCCGGACAACCTTCCCTACCGGGCGCAGGTGCTGGAGGAGGCCGGCGGGATCCTCTTCGACGCCGACCGGGACGCGCTGGCGGGCGAGCGGTTCGCCGCCGCGGCTGAGGCGTACCGGCTCGGTGACCTGCCGCTGGACGAGCTGCGTGCCCGCCGGCGGGAGGCGTACGCCTGGCTCTGGGCCGACGACCGGGACACGGCGTTGCGGGCCGTCGAGGTGGTGGACGGGGTGGCGGCGAAGCTGGCCGGGCAGACCGAGCCGTCGGTGACGTACGAGCTGGCGATGGCGGCCGAGGTCGGCGCACGGGTGCTCACCGGCGAGGGTCGACTGGACGAGGCGTTGGACCGGCTCGCCGGGGTGCCCGACCGGTTGCGGTCGATCGGGGCGTTCAGTGAGGCCGCCATGGCCGAGCGCCTCACCGGTGAGCTGCTGCTGCGTCTGGACCGGCCGGCCGAGGCGGAGGTGCTCCTGCGCCGGGTGCTCGGTGGGCTGCCGGCCGACGCGCAGCCGGTCCGCCAGACGGCCTGGCTGCTGGCTCGTGCGTTGGATTTGCTCGATCGGCCCGCGGAGGCCGCCGCACTGCGTGCGGAGCACGACCTGGACGAGGACGACTGACCCGGAGCGGGCCGCCCCCGACCAGGTCAGGGGTGGCCCGACCCCGGTGCGAGCGACACTCACCGGCAACCACCGCACCCGGTTCGCGGTCTAGGCTTGCCCGGTGACGGTGGAGCAGCAAACACGGGGTGCGGGCCGGCGCAGGTCCCGCAAGGACGAGATTCTGGAGATCGCGGTCGGTCTGTTCGCCGCCCGTGGTTATCACGGTGTGTCGATGGATGACATCGGCGGGGCCGCCGGTGTTACCGGTCCGGCGCTCTACCACCACTTCGCCGGCAAGGAGGCCATGCTGGCCGCCGCGCTCATCCCGGTGAGTGAGGGGCTGCTGGCCGGCGGGCGGGAACGCGCCGCCGGGCGCCCGGGCGACCCGCGCGGAGTGCTGGAGTCGCTTATCGACTTTCACGTCGAGTTCGCGCTGGCCAACCCGGCGGTGATCGCATTGCACCTGCACGAGTTGGACCGCCTGCCGGAGGAGCCGCGGCGACGCATTCGCCGTCTGCAACGGCTCTACGTCGAGGAGTGGGTGACAGTGCTCACCGCGCTGCACCCGGGCATGCCCGACGGCGAGGCGCGGGTGCTCGCGCACGCCGCGTTCGGCCTGATGAACTCGACCCCGTTCCTCGGTGGTGAGGTGGACCGGCGCCGTCGTGCCGAGCTGTTGCGCGGTGCGACCCTGGCCGCGCTGCTCGCCTGAGCCGACTCGTCAGAAGCAGGCCGGTCATGATTCCCTGACATCGTCCCAACATCCGGACGCCGGGAGGAAAAATGATCGAGTCACTGTTGGTCGCCAATCGGGGCGAGATCGCCCGCCGGATCATCCGTACCGCCAAGCGGCTCGGCATCCGCGCGATCGCGGTGTATTCGGAGGCCGACGCCGACCTGCCGTTCGTCGCCGAGGCGGACGAGGCGGTCCTCATCGGCCCACCGGCCCCGGCGCAGAGCTACCGCAACACCGAGGCGATCCTCGCCGCCGCGAAGTCGACAGGTGCCCAGGCCATCCACCCCGGGTACGGCTTCCTGTCGGAGAACGCCGAGTTCGCCCGTACCGTCGAGGCGAGCGGCCTGGTCTGGGTCGGGCCCGGCGCGGACGCGATCACCGCGATGGGCGACAAGATCAATGCCCGGAACCTGATGGCGGCGGCCGGTGTCCCGGTCGCACCCGGCACCACCGATCCGGCCGCCGACCTGGACGCGGCGCTGACGGCCGCCGCCGAGATCGGCTACCCGGTGATGGTCAAGGCCGCGGCCGGCGGTGGCGGCATGGGCATGGCGGTGGCCGTCGACGAGACCGCGCTGCGCACCGAGTACGACAAGGTGCGCGCGTTCGCCGAGCGGATGTTCGGCGACGGCTCGGTGCTGATCGAGCGGTATTTCCCCCGGGTGCGGCACGTCGAGGTGCAGATCCTCGGCCTGGCCGATGGCCGGGTGGTGGCGCTCGGCGAGCGGGAGTGCTCGGTGCAGCGGCGCAACCAGAAGCTGGTCGAGGAGTCCCCGTCGCCGGCGGTCTCGCCGGAGCTGCGGTCCCGGCTCCTGGCGGCGGCGGTGCGCGCGGGTGAGGCGGTCGGCTATCGCAACGCCGGCACCGTGGAGTGCCTGCTGGTCCCGCGTCAGCGGGACTCCGAGGGCGACGGCCCCGGCCCCGGCGCCGAAGAGTTCTTCTTCCTGGAGATGAACACGCGGCTGCAGGTGGAGCACCCGGTGACCGAGTACGTCTACGGCATCGACCTGGTCGAGGAGCAGCTGCGGGTGGCGTCCGGGTTGGCCCCGACCTTCGACCCGGACGCGCTGACGCCGCGTGGCCATGCCATCGAGATGCGGATCAACGCCGAGGACCCGAAGCGTTTCCTGCCCGGCCCCGGTGTGATCAGGACCTGGGTGGAGCCGACGGGCACGGGTGTGCGGGTGGACTCCGGCTACACCGAGGGCAACACTGTCACGCCGTTCTACGACAGTCTGCTGGCCAAGCTGATCATCAGCGGCGCGACCCGAGACGAGGTGCTCGATCGCGCGCAGGAGGCGGTGGCCGCCTTCCAGATCGAGGGCCCGAAGAACAACGTCCCCTTCTTCGCCGAGCTGCTGGCCAACGAAGAGTTCCGCTCCGGCTCCTACGACACCGGCATCGTCGCCCGCATGCGCTGACCCCACCCACCCGCGGTCGGGTTGATCAAGAGGTTTGCGTTAGGAATCCGGACGCAAACCTCTTGATCACCGACCGGGGTGGGTGCGGGGGCTACGGCTGTTGGCGCAGGTTGTTGGGAGTGTCGAGTTGTGGTTGTCGGGCGTGCCAGGGCTGGTCGACCAGGCGGGCCAGCTCTCCCCTGTTCTGCCCGGGTAGGCCGGGCGAACCCATGTCCAGCCGCGGTGCCGGGTAGTGACTCTGCGCCGGACCGCCGCCCCTGGCCTGGCTGGGCGGGAAGTGCCTGGTGTTGGGCGTCGGGGTCGACGAGCCGCTCAACGGCTCGCGCTGTCGAGGCAGATCGTCTGATGTGGGGCCGAGGGGCCGAGTCGTTTGGGCGGCCCGCAACTCACTGACCTCCACCCGCAGGTCGAGACACTCTCGTTCCAGGTCGACGATCCGCTGGCGCAGGCACTGTTCGAGATCGCGGCCGTCCCGCACCTCGGTCCTGTCCTCGGCGCGTTCGTCGCGAACGCCATTCGGTGGCCTCTCGCCGCGGGCCAGCTCGTACAACTCGGCGAGGTCGGCCAGCCACTGCCGGCGGAGCTCCGGCGGCAGCGCGTGCTTCACCACCAGCATCACCGTCTGCCAGGGCGGCCCCTTGCTCTCGGCGGTGAAGTGTCGCGACAGCTTCTTGCGCAGAAGGGACTGTTTCCTGCTCCGACTGGCTCGGTCGGGATCGGACTGGGGTGTGTAGATCCGGTCCGCCAGTTTCTGCCAGGTGTCGATCGGCCCGATCTCGGGGCAGGTCTCCACGATCTCACGGACCGCCAGCGCGTACGTCGACACGGCGGGGTTGTGATATCGCTGGCGATATTGCGCTTCGAGCGTCGACCGCGGCACCAGTCGGTGTCTTTGGGTGCGTTCTGCTGAGAGTGGCACTTGTCCCTCGGCGTTCACATTGCTCCTTTCAATCTCCGGTGGTCATGGCATCCCCGCAAACCGCGCCACGCGGGTCCTTCCAAGAGCTCACATGACGCCGGGATCAACATTTGTACCGCCTCAGATCAAGCAAACGGGTATCTGAGGCTGTGTCGCAAGTCAGATTCTGGCCGGGTGGCTGGCCGGGTTGTCAGGATGAGCCTGCGTTCAGCCCTTACACCAGACCAATTTGGCCGGGTCGTGGTCGCAGCCAGGCCATCTGTCGGGTTGGCCGGGTAGCCCTACGGCAACCCGGTCACAAGATCGTCATGTTCATCGGGTCGGGTCGTTGCCAGGGAGATGGAAACGTCCAACGCCCGATCCAGATTCGTTGTTGATCGTGGAAACAGTCGTGGAAGTTCCATCGACGTTAACCGCCCCGCAATTGCGGGCTGATTGTCGGAGGAAGAGCGATGAACGGTATTGGTGCAGACTGGCCGAGTGCGGGGTCGCGGGCGGTCCGCATTCTGCGGAAGGCATCGCTCGGCACCGATGGCGCCGTGGTGCTGGCTCTGCTCGTGGGTCGAGAGGGCGCCGCCGCGTGCGCGGGCGCCCTCTCGACCGCACTCCGATGCGCTGCGGAGCTCTTGGAAGGACCGTCGCAGCGCTGACCACCGGAGGCGTCCGGACGGTGGGGTCGAGCCGATGGCTGGCCCCGCTGTCCCGCCGGCACCAACGTAGCCACCCGACCGCCCGCAGTTCCATGCCGCCGCCGGTGATGGCATCCTTCTGGCCTGATTCATTCGCCGAAGGGTGGTCCGGCGCTGGCTGGACGGGCCACCCCGGCGGGCGGCCGTCGCACACCGTGTCCGTACCGCCTCCGACGCTGGCGGCTATCCGGGCCGGGGTGTCGCTACCGTTGTCCCACCAGGGCAGATAGTGAGGTGACCCATGGCGGAATTGCCAGATTTCGTCTCCATTCGCGAGGTTGGGCCACGGGACGGGTTGCAGAACGAGGACCCGATCCCGGCCGAGGCCAAGGTGCGCCTGCTCGACGCCCTCTCCGGCACCGGCGTACGCCGGATCGAGGCGGTGTCGTTCGTGCACCCCAGGGCGATTCCGCAGATGGCCGACGCCGACGAGGTGTGGCAGCGGGCGGTGCGGGCCGACGGGGTGCGCTACTCGGCCCTGGTGCCGAACACCCGGGGTGCCCAGCGCGCCCTCGCGGCCGGTTTCACCGAGATTGAGGTGGTGGTCTCGGCCAGCGACACGCACAACCGGCGCAACGTCAACCGATCCACGGACGAGTCACTTGACGACATCGCCGAGCTGATCGATCTGCTGCACGGCGCCTCCGCGCGGGTCGAGGTGATCGTGGCGACCAGCTTCGGCTGCCCGTACGAGGGGGACATCGACCCGAAGCGGGTGGCCGGGATCGTGGACCGGGTGGTCCGTGATGGCGCGGACCGGGTCGCGTTCGGCGACACCACCGGCATGGGCACGCCGCGTCGGGTCCGCGAGCTGCTGACCGCGGTACGCGACCGCGACGCGCAGGTGCCGGTGCTGCTGCACTTCCACAACACCAGGGGTACGGCGCTGGCCAACCTGTTGACCGCGCTGGAGTTGGGGGTCACCGAGTTCGACGCCAGCGTCGGTGGTCTGGGCGGCTGCCCGTACGCGCCGGGGGCGAGCGGCAACCTGGCCACCGAGGAGGCCGTGCACATGCTGCACGACATGGGCATCGACACCGGCATCGACCTGGCGGCTCTGCTCGAGGTGGCGGAGTTGGCCGAGGAGTTGCTCGGCAAGAAGCTGCCGTCCGGCGTGCTGCGCGCCGGCCCGCGTACCCGGCTGACGCCGCTGCCGAGCTGAGGACGCGACGAAGGGGCCGGCGCGGACGCCGGCCCCTTCCACCTGCCAGGTCGGTCAGCTCACCGGAGCGACCACGCTCGGCCAGCTGTCCCGGAAGATGTCCGCACTACGGTCGGTGGCGCTGAAGGTGCCGGCGAAGAGGCTTGTCACCCGGTTCGCCTCGGCGGTGCTCGGGTACGGGTTGGTGCAGCCGGTGCCGGCGCTGCCACCGGACATCAGGATCGCGCAGTTGCCGTTGTAGTTGTCCGGCAGGCCGAGGATGTGCCCGATCTCGTGGGTCATGATCCGCAGCACGCTGTACTGCGCCGCCTGCTGGGTGTCGATGTAGACCCGGCCGTTGCCGAGGCTGGTCCGGACGGCGTAGGAACCGCCGCCGGTGATCCGGTAGATCCGGAGGTTGGAGCCGCAGTTCGCGGAGAGCGTCAGGTTCGACGTGGCGTTGTTCCAGATCGAGGCGGACTGGTTGGCGACGCTGGCGTAGCTTCCCGCCTGGCTGGTGTTGTAGCAGATGGTCATGGCGGCGGATGCGGGCGCGGGGTTGGCGACCGTGACGCCGACGGTGGCGAGTGCCGTCGCGAGGAACGCGACAGCGAGCCGATTGAGTCGTGAGGTCATCGCTGACTCCAATCCGGGAGGAGGGGTGCCAGGAGCCTAGCGATAAGGATTCATGTTATTCAATGTCTTGTGCTGGGCCTCGCCCGTCTGATTCGCTCATGGGTCGCGGGCGGTCGCGCCGATGCGCTAGCCTAACGATCGTTCAGGTCAGTATGGCGCGGAGGAGTCGGCGTGACGCTCGACGGTGAGGCACTGGAGCAGCTGCGCAAGCGGGCCCGGTCCGGCGGCGCGGACAAATACCATGCCGCCAACGCGGCCAAGGGCAAGCTCTTCGCGCGCGAGCGGGTCGCACTGCTCGTCGACGAGGGTTCGTTCGTCGAGGACGGCCTCTACGCCAACGCGCTCGCCGAGGGGCTGCCCGCCGACGGCGTGGTCACCGGCACCGCCACCATCGACGGCCGACAGGTCTGCCTGATGGCCAACGACTCCACAGTCAAGGCCGGCAGCTGGGGTGCCCGCACCGTCGAGAAGATCATCCGGATCATCGAGCGGGCGTACGGCGCCGGCGTGCCGATGGTCTACCTGGTCGACTCGGCCGGCGCGCGCATCACCGACCAGGTCGACCTCTTCCCCGGTCGCCGCGGCGCCGGCAAGATCTTCTGGAACCAGGTCCGCGCCTCCGGCTCAATTCCGCAGGTCTGCGCGCTGTTCGGCCCGAGCGCCGCCGGAGGGGCGTACATTCCGGCGTTCTGCGACGTGGTGGCCCTGGTCGACGGCAACGCGAGCATGTATCTCGGCTCGGACCGCATGGTCGAGATGGTCACCGGCGAGAAGACCACCCTGGAGGCGATGGGCGGGGCCAAGGTGCACACCGCCGAGTCCGGCGTCGGGCACTTCCTCTGCAAGACCGAGGCCGACGCGCTCGACGTGGTGAAGACCTACCTGTCGTACCTGCCGGCGAACTGGACCCAGGCGCCGCCGACCGCCCCGGCGGTCGCCGCGCCCGCGAAGGCCGACCTGGCCGCGCTGGTGCCGGCCAGCGAGCGGCAGGCGTTCGACATGCGGCGGTACGTCAAGGGCCTGCTCGACGAGGGTTCGTTCTTCGAGATCCAGGCGCTGTGGGCCAAGGAGCTGACCATCGGCTTCGGTCGTCTGGACGGTCAGGTCGTCGGCGTGCTCGGCAACAACTCGATGTTCAAGGGCGGTGTGCTCTTCGTCGACTCGGCCGACAAGGCCACCCGGTTCGTGCAGCTCTGCGACGCGTTCAACGTGCCGCTGCTGTTCCTCAGTGACGTCCCCGGCTTCATGGTCGGCAGCGCGGTGGAGAAGCAGGGCATCATCCGACACGGCGCCAAGATGATCACCGCGATCTCCGAGGCGACGGTGCCGAAGATCTGTGTGGTGGTCCGCAAGGCGTACGGCGCCGGCCTCTACGCGATGGCCGGCCCCGGGTTCGAGCCGGACGCCACCATCGCCCTACCCAGCGCGAAGATCGCGGTGATGGGGGCCGAGGCCGCCGTGAACGCCGTCTACGCCAACAAGATCGCGGCGATCGAGGACGAGGCCGAGCGGGCCGCCTTCGTGGCCGCCAAGCGAGCCGAGTACGAGCAGGACATCGACGTCGTCCGGCTCGCCAGCGAGCTGGTGGTGGACGCCATCGTCGAGCCGCACGACCTGCGCATCGAGCTGGTCCGTCGCTTCGCGGCGGCGCGTACCAAGGATCGGCACTTCTCTCGTCGTCGGCACGGCGTCACCCCGGTCTGACCCGACGGCGTACCGCCACCCGTCCCCGGCGTCACGAGCGCCCGACGGCACCGTCCCCACAGGAGGATGAGATGGATTTCCGGCTCACCGACGACCAAACGGCGCTGCGGGAGAGCGTGCGGGACTTCGCGCGCGAGGTGGTCGCCCCGGTCATCGCCGAGCACTACGAGCAGCACACCTTCCCGTACGAGGTGATCCGCCAGATGGGCAAGATGGGCCTGTTCGGCCTGCCCTTCGGCGAGGAGCACGGCGGCATGGGCGGCGACTACTTCGCGCTCTGCCTGGCCCTGGAAGAGTTGGCCCGGGTCGACTCCAGCGTGGCCATCACGCTGGAGGCGGCGGTCTCGCTCGGCGCGATGCCGATCTACCGGTTCGGCACCGCCGAGCAGAAGGCGACGTGGTTGCCCCGGTTGCTCAGCGGTGAGGCGCTGGCCGGGTTCGGGCTCACCGAGCCGGGCACCGGCTCGGACGCCGCCGGCACCCAGACGCGGGCGGTGCTGGACGGCGACGAGTGGGTGATCAACGGGTCGAAGGCGTTCATCACCAACTCGGGCACCGACATCACGGCTATGGTGACCGTCACGGCGGTGACCGGCACGAACCCGGACGGCTCCAAGGAGCTGTCGACGATCATCGTGCCGACCGGCACGCCCGGGTTCACCGTGGCGCCTGGCTACTCCAAGGTGGGGTGGACCGCCTCGGACACCCACGAGCTGACCTTCGACGACTGCCGGGTGCCGGCGGCCAACCTGCTCGGCGAGCGGGGCCGCGGCTTCGCCCAGTTCCTGCGGATCCTCGACGAGGGTCGGATCGCCATCGCGGCGCTGGCGGTCGGCCTCGCCCAGGGCTGCGTCGACGAGTCCATCAGGTACGCGAAGGAGCGGCACGCCTTCGGCCGGCCGATCGGCGCCAACCAGGCGATCCAGTTCAAGATCGCTGACATGGAGCTGAAGGCGCACACCGCCCGGCTGGCCTACTACGACGCCGCCGCCCGGATGCTGGCCGGCGAGCCGTTCAAGCGGCAGGCCGCCATCGCCAAGCTGCACGCCAGCACGATCGCGGTGGACAACGCCCGCGAGGCCACCCAGATCCACGGCGGGTACGGCTTCATGAACGAGTATCCGGTGGCCCGATTCTGGCGGGACTCCAAGATCCTGGAGATCGGCGAGGGCACCAGCGAGGTGCAACGCATGATCATCGCTCGTGATCTGGGCCTCTGAGAGTCTCACCGGGTAGGCCGGCCATTTGGCCCCGCGCGGGTTGTCCGTAGGGCTGTCGGATTATCGGCGAACGGGCGTCGGTAGCCCGACGTTCGGCTGCCGACGGTCGTAGTCCATCCGTACTCTTCGTGGCCATGACTCCGGATCATGATCGGTCACGGAGCCCGGCTGGGCGTACCCCCCTGCCGGAGCTGCTCCGCGGGCATCGACGCGCCGCCGGCCTGACCCAGGCCGAGCTGGCGTCCCGGGCCGGGGTGGGTGTGCGAACGGTGCGTGACCTGGAGCGCGGCCGGTCGGTCCGGCCGCAGCGCACCACTGTCGAGCTGCTCGCCGCGGCGTTGGCGCTGACCGGCACCAGCCGAGCGGCGTTCCTGGCCGCGGCCCGGGGCCCCGCCGGCGCCGAGCCAGCCCGGGCGGACGCCACCCCGACGGCGCTCGGGATCGGGGGCAGGACGACGGCGGAGGCGGCATCCATCGACCTGCCGGCCGCACTCCCGCCGCCGATCACGCTTGTCGGCCGGGAGCGTGACCTCACCGAGCTGGCCGAGATGCTGACGGCCGAGCGCGGGCCCCGGCTGGTGAGCCTGGTCGGGCTGGCCGGGGTCGGCAAGACCGCCCTGGCGACGGCGGTGGCGCATCTGGTGGCCGTCGCCCACCCGGCCGGTGTGGCCGGGATGCTTGTCGGCGAAGGCTCGGACGGGCCGGACGTGTTCGCCGCCTCGATGGGCGTACTCGGGGCGGCGCGGCTGCCGGAACTCGTGGCCCGGCTCGCCGGGCAGCCGGCGCTGCTGGTGGTGGACGCGGTGGAGCGTGCGCCCGGCCCGGTGGCCACGACGCTGCACCGGCTGCTCGCCGCACTGCCCTCGCTGCGGGTGTTGGTCACCGGGCGGCACCCGGTCGGGCTGCCCGGCGAGAGAGTGTGGCCGGTCGCGCCGCTCGACGTGCCGCCACCGGGTGCCGAACGCTCCGGATCGGCCCCGCTCGACACCTGGCCAGCTGTCGCGTTGTTCATCTCCCGGCTCGCCCAGGTCCGTCGGGAGCCGCCCACCCGCGACGAGTTGCCAGCGCTTGCCGCGCTGGTCCGCCGGCTGGGCGGGCTGCCGCTGGCCATCGAGCTGATGGCCGCTCGGGGCCGACTCCTCGACCTCACCGAACTGCTCGACAGGTACGGCGACCGGGTGCTCGACCTCGCCACTCCCGCCGAGCCGGCGGGCCACCCCGGCTGGGACGCCTCGGATGCGCTCACCCGCACCACCGGCGAAGCCGACACGGGTTCGGCGGGGGGTTCGGTCACCCTGCGCGAAGCGGTGGCGACAAGTTACCGATTGCTGGCCCCGGACGAGCAGGCGGCGCTTCGCCGGCTCGCCGTGTTCGGCGACCGCTGGTCGGTGGAGTTGGCCGAGGAGATGCTCGGCGACGAGGCCGACCGGGACGGCACGGTGGCGATCGACCCTGTCGCACTGCTGGACCGGTTCGTCGAGCTCGGGCTGCTGAGCGTACGCGGCACCGGGCCGTTCCGGTTCCGGTTGCTCGACGCGGTCCGCGACTACGCCGTCGAGCAGGCGGCCGGAGAGGGTGAGTTGACGGGCATCCGACGTCGGCACGCCGAGGTGATCGCGCGCCTGGTGGCCCGGACCGCCAGCGACCTGGTCGGCCCCCGGCTGCCCGACGCGGTGCACCGGCTGGACGAGATCAGCAGTGACATCAGCTCGTCGCTGGTCCACGCGGCCACCGACGACCCGATGACCGCGCTGCGGCTGGCGGCGTGCCTGACCCGCTGGTGGCGGTTCCGTGGGCGCGACGTCGCCGGGCGGCAGTGGCTGCGGCGGTTGCTGGCGGACCCGCGGACCGCGGACGCCGATCCGATCCTGCGGGGCTGGGCCGCGCTCGGGGTTGCCCGGCTGGCGGCCGAGCACGGCGCGGGCGCCGAGGAGCTGTCGACGGCACGCGCGGCGTTGGACATCTTCCGGCAGGCCGGCGACGTCACCGGGGAGTTGGAGGCGCGAAACATGCTCGGCACCCTGCTGATCTCCGTCGGGGGGCAGGACGAGGCTCGCGAGCAGGCCGAGACGGCGCTGCGGTTGGCCGCCCGTAATGGACGTACCCGGGATCTGGCGGTGGCCCAGAACAGCCTCGCCTGGCACGAGATCCGGACGGGTGACCTGGCCGCGGCCCGGCGCAGGCTCGCCGCGGTGGACCGACTCGCCGCGGAGAGTGGCGAGCAGCGACTTCGGGTGCTGGCCTGGGCCAACCGAGCCGAGGTCGCCCGCCTGGAGGGCTGGTACGCGGACGCCGTCGACCAGGGCCGGCGGGCGATCGCGGCGTTGGCCGAGCTGGGTGATCCGCGACGCCGTCGCCGGGTGCTGGGGAAACTCGGGTTGGCGCTGGCTCAGGACGGGCGTGGTGCGGAAGCGACAGAGGTGCTCAGCGAGCTGCGCGCGGGGACTGTCGACGCGGTGGCGGCCGAATCGCCGCGAGCTTCGGCTCGGCGGGGCGTGGTGCCGCGACAGCGCTCGGAGGACGCGGCACTGTCCTCGGGCGGCCCGGAGGCTGGGCTCTGTGCGTTGATCGAGGGCAATCTGGCGCTGCACCGGGGTGACCGGGAGTTGGCCGCCGAGTGGTTCGCCGCCGCCGTCGACGCCAAGGGTCAGGATCACCGAGATGTGGTGGAGGCGCTGGTGGGACTGGCCGCCAGCACCGCGAACCCGGCGGTCCTGGACCGGCTGGAGCGGGTCTGCGAGGAGAGCGGCATTCGGCTGCTGCCGCAGGAGTCGGGCCTGCTCTACGCGCTGACCGCCGTCCGGAGTGGCCCGGAAGCACCCTAGGGTCTGCCGCTCGCGAGCGGCGCCGACGGGCGTCGGGGCGGGAGAGTGGCGCGGACGAAGAGCCCCCTTGGTGCTACCCCTCGCTGATCGCCCGCGCCGTCACCCCCCGGTTGATCCCCGGTGTAGGAAGCCTGCCACCGCCATGGAGGCGGAAAGTCGGGTTAGATGGCATTCTTCGGCTCGGATGGCTTAGTTCTGCCGCTTTTTCTGCCGCTATTGGTAATCGTCACCGCCCCGGTGCTCAGGGCTGGGTGGTGGCGGTCTGCTGCTCGGGGCTGACGTCGTCGCTGCCGGCGGTGGCGCACGGATGTGCGGCGTCGCGGACCCGGCGTAGCCCGTCGAGCAGGGCCGCCAGTGCCTCCGGGTCGAGTTGGCCGGTGAACCATTGCTCGATCATCTGTAGATGCCCGGGCAGCGTCTCGTTCAGTCGCTGCATCCCGGCGGCGGTGACGACCGCGTACGAGCTGCGCCTGTCGTTCGGGCAGGCCCGCCGGGTGAGCAACCCGTCGCGTTCCATCCGGTCGACGACGCGCGTCACGCCGCTTGTGGACAACGAGGTCTGGGCGGCGAGGTCGGTCATCCGTAGTTGGTTGCCCGGCGAGCGGGCCAGTCGGGTGATGACCTCGAACTCGACCGAGGAGAGGCCATGCTCCTCGAGTTGGGCGGTGAACCGGGCTGACAGCCCGGCGTGCGCCTCGAAGAGTAGGCCGACGGCGGTGATCCGGGGATCGTCGAAGACGTTGGTCACTCGTTCATCCTAGCAGTACTTGACACGGGGAATATTGTTGCGGTTATATTTGCTCCGGCAGTCGTTGGGCTACTAAACATTCCCCCCTGGAGGACAGCAGCATGACCAGCAGCACCGATGTGGTTACCCGCGACTGGGACGGCCTCACCATCCCGGCGGCTGGCACCTACGCGCTGGATGTGGCGCACAAGCGGGTCGGCTTCGTCGCGCGGCACATGATGGTGAGCAAGGTCCGCGGTGAGTTCAAGGAGGCGACCGCCACCATCACCATCGCCGAGGACCCGATGCAGTCGTCGGTCTCCGCCACCATCCAGGCGGCCAGCATCGACACCACCCAGACCGACCGGGACGCGCACCTGCGCAGCCCCGAGTTCCTGGACGTGGAGAAGTTTCCGACGCTCGAGTTCCGCAGCACCGGGGTCAAGTCCCGTCGTGGCAGCGAGTTCGTGCTCACCGGTGAGCTGAGCATCAGGGGCGTCACCCGTCCGGTCGAGCTGGAGGTGGAGTTCGAGGGTGTCGGCCGCAGCCCGTTCGGTCAGGACATCTTCGGTTTCTCCGCGAGCACCGAGATCGACCGGGAGGAGTTCGGCCTGACCTGGAACGTCACCCTGGAGACCGGTGGCGTGCTGGTCAGCCGCAAGATCAAGATCGAGATCGAGGGCGAGGCCGTCCGTCAGGCCTGATCTACCCCGGATCACCGGTACGCCGGGCCCGCGCCGCACGTCGGCGCGGGCCCGGCGTCGTCTCCACCGCCAATGTCGTGGTCGTGGTAATTGTCACGACTTGTTGGCACCGCCCCCGGGTCCAGGCGTCGACGACGGGGTACAGATGGCGCCACGAGTGCCTCCGCTCCGGCCTCTGGCCCCGGTCAGGTGGGCGCTCTTACCGTGAAGGGTTCACAATGCGCTTGCCGGGACGGCAGAATCCCGACCGCGCCGGTTGTCGGGAGGACACATGGGCAGGGACGTCGCGCAGGGCGCCTTCACCCGGGATGATCGCATCCGCTACCGGCAGAAGGTGCGACGGTGCCTGGATGTCTTCGCCCTCATGTTGGACGACTTCGGGTTCGACGCCGACCGGCCGATGACCGGCCTGGAGATCGAGCTCAACCTGGTCGACTCGGCGGCCGAGCCGGCGATGCGCAACGAGGAGATCCTCGCCGACATCGCCGACCCGCTGTTCCAGACCGAGCTGGGGCAGTTCAACCTGGAACTCAACGCCGAACCCCGACTGATCGAGGGCACCGGCTTCGCCGACTACGAGCACGACCTGCGCGGCAGCCTCTCCAGAGCCGACGAGCGCGCGGCCAGGTCCGACGCGAAGATCGTCCTGGTCGGCATCCTGCCTACCCTCACCGAGGGGCACCTGGTGGAGGACAACCTCTCCACCAACGAGCGCTATCGGGTGCTCAACGACCAGATCGTGGGCGCCCGCGGCGAGGACATCGAGCTGGACATCCGCGGCGTCGAGCAGCTCCGGACGCACACCGACTCGATCGCCCCCGAGGCGGCCTGCACCAGCCTCCAGTTCCACCTCCAGGTGGCACCGGACAGCTTCGCCGACTACTGGAACGCCTCCCAGGCCATCGCCGGCGTGCAGGTGGCGATCGGGGCGAACAGCCCCTTCCTGTACGGGCGTCAACTGTGGGCCGAGACGCGGATCGCCCTGTTCCAGCAGGCCACCGACACCCGCCCGGACGAGCTCAAGGCCCAGGGCGTACGGCCCCGGGTGTGGTTCGGTGAGCGGTGGATCACCTCGATCTTCGATCTCTTCGAGGAAAATGTTCGGTACTTTCCGCCGCTGCTGCCGATCTGCGGGGACGAGGACCCGGTGGAGGTGCTGCACGCCGGCGGTGTGCCGCAGCTCGGGGAGTTGAGGCTGCACAACGGCACTGTCTACCGGTGGAACCGCCCGGTCTACGACATCATGAACGGCCGACCGCACCTGCGGGTGGAGAACCGGGTGCTGCCGGCCGGCCCGACGGTGGTGGACATGCTCGCCAACGCGGCCTTCTACTTCGGGCTGGCGCGGGGTCTGGCCGAGGCGGACCGTCCGATCTGGAGCCAACTCACCTTCAGCTCCGCCGAGGAGAACTTCCAGGCCGCCGCCCGACGGGGCCTCGATGCCGTGCTGCACTGGCCCGGGCTCGGCGACGTGCCCGTCACCAAGCTGGTGCTGGAGCGGTTGCTGCCCACCGCCGCGGCCGGCCTGGACGGGTTCGGCGTCGCGCCGGCCCAGCGGGACCGGCTGCTCGGCATCATCGAGCAACGCTGCCGTACCGGCCGCAACGGCGCCGTCTGGCAGACCGAGGCGGTGTGGGCGGCCCAGCGTCGCCTCGACATGAACCGGTCGGCCGCACTGCACCACATGGTCCAGCGCTACGCGGAACTCCAGCGCGCCAACGAACCCGTCCACACCTGGCCAGTCCCCTAACCCACCCCACCCCACCCCACCCCACCCCCACCCCCCTCAGATCGCGTTGATCATGAGGTTATTGCCGCGACACGCCGTGCCGGATGGCAATAACCCCATGATCAACGAGGCGGGCCGGGGTGGGGTGGGGGTGGGGGTGGGGGGTGGGGGGTGGGGTGGGGGGTGGGGGTTAGTCGGGGGTGGGGCGGGTGGATTGGCGGGTTGCGCGGGTGCGGCGGGCGCTTGGTGTCGGATCCTCTGCGGGGGCGGAGATGGAGGGTTCGGTGCGCGGCGCGGGCACCCTTGGTGCGGGCACCCGCGGCGCTGCATCCGGACCTGGCGTGGCACCCGCACCTGGCGTGGCACCCGCACCTGGCGTGGCACCCGCACCTGGCGTGGCATCCGCACCTGGTGCGGCGCCTGCCATGGTTGTCCCGGGTGGGGCGTCGGTCCTGCCGCGTCGACCCGTGGTGGCGATGGGCGAGCGGGAAGTCGACGGCTCGGCGTTCGGAGCCGGATCGGTCCGAGGGGTCGGCCCGTCGACGGTGGCCCGGGTCGAGTCGACCTGAGCAGCCGGGCGCGCGTCCGCCCTCGGGACCGAGGCAGCCGCACCCCGACTCCGCTCGGCGCGATCGACGAGGACAGCCGCCAGCACGGAGCCGCCGATGCCGGCGAGCACCGCGTACGGGGCGATCAGCTGGGTGGACAGCTGCGCGGGGCCCAGCGTCGACCAGTGCGGCAGGGTGGTCAGGTAGGCGAGCGCGACAAGCACCGGACCGGCAGCGCCGGAGGCCGCGGCCCCGATCCGGTGCCCGGCCGACCGGGCGCTGTGCCGGGCGGCCAGCACGCCGATCAGCAGCGCGGGCACGAGTGCCAACAGCGCACCGGGCCAGTAGAGCTGGCCGGCGATCCAGTACCGCGGCTGGTCCGGATCGAGCTGCCAGGTGCCGAGCTGAGCACCGGTCAGCCCTCGTCCGACGCGTACCCCGTCGATCACCGAGACCACCGCGAGCAGCCACAGCCAGGCGGCGGTCGCGGTCACGTTGACCGCGGCGGCCCGGGACCGGAGCGCCCAGACCGCGACGAGCACACCGATCAGGATGCCCAGCGTCGCCTGCACGGCGGCGGTCCGTTGCGGTTCGCCGGTGTCGGCACCGGTCGCGACCCGCGCGGGAACGGCGATCAGCAGTACGGTGACCAGCCCGCCGACCCCGGCGCCGAGCGCCAGGACCACCCGCCGCAGCAGGCCGCCTCGGTCGTCGGACGGCTGCGGCGGTCGCCTTGCGGTCGTCTCCGGGTCAGCTCGGTCGTCGGACGGCACCTCGGCTGGCTGCGGCGATCGCCTCTCGGGCGTCTCTGGGCCGGTGGTGTCGGTGGCGGGGCCGGAAACCTCGGTCACCGGCTGCTCGGGCGTCGTGGATGCGCCGCGCTGGTGTAGCCGCTGCGCGCAGACCGCGCCGAGGACCGTCGAGCTGGCGGCGAGCCAGGTGGCCCAGGCGAGGCCGTCGGCCCAGGCCGTGTCCGTGGCCCCGAGATCGGTGGGCGTCCAGGTGATGACGCCGAGCCCGTAGCCGAAGCCCAGTTGTGCGGCGCCCGCGCCGGCAGCGATTCCGATCGCGGTCGCGATCGACACTCCCCAGCCCTGTCTGGCCATGCCGGGCAGCGTAACGTCCCGTCGTCGGCGCGGCGAGTCGCAACGACCCGCCGGTATGGACTGACCGTCGGTGCGGCGGATTGGGCGGCGGGCGGTACGGTCGCCGGTGATGAGGCGGTGGGCGGTATGACGGACACGAACACGGGCTCGCAGGATGCCGCGGGCGGCGGCACGAGCCGGGCCAGCGTGCTGCTGGGTGGTGGGTTGGCCGTTGTGCTGCTCGCCGCGATCGGCGCGACCGGCGGTTGGCTGCTGGCCGGCGACGGTGACCCACCTCCCGGGGATCCGCTGGCCGCCGCGACCACGACCGCTCCGCCGACCAGCCGGGCCACCGCGCCCCGGCCGAGCACCGGCCGGGCCACGCCGTCGGCCGTCCGCACCTCCGCCACGGCGACCAGGGGGCCCGGGCTGACCGTGCCACCGGTGGTCGGCACCGACTTCGAGCAGGCCCGGGACGTGCTGCGCGAGCAGCGGCTGGGCTGGCGGCTGGTGTTCGGCGGTGGGTCCGGTCGTACGGTCGAGAGCACCTCACCGACCGTGGGCGCCGAGGTCGCCCGGGGTACGACCGTGCAACTCCAGGTGGCTGGGCCGGCGCCAGCGGCCGAGGTGCCGGACGTGGTCGGGAAGGACTGCGCCAAAGCCGTCGACGATTTGGTCGACGAGGGCCTCTACCCGCGTTACATCAGCGGCCGCAACGGAAAGGTCGCCCGGCAGGAGCCGGTGGAGGATGGCCCGGCCCGGTGGAACGACGAGGTCAGCATCTGGTGCGGGTCGGGCGCCCCCGAACAACCGACGGCGAAGCCCACTTCCTGATCTCGGGCCGGCAAGCCGATCGGCTGCCCGGCGGGATCGGTGCGCCCCGCTTGTGTGCGGGCGGCGCGGCTCGGCACGCTGATCCCCACCGATGGCCGGTTGGGAGACTAGGTTGACGGTCGAGGGGCCATGACGCCCGTCCGGTTCGGGAAAGGACGTGCGATGAGCGACGACCGCCAGGAGCCGCCCGCCGGCGACCACGACGACGACCGGACCCGTCCCCTGCCACCGGCCACCGACCGGGCGGAGTCACCGCAACCGACCCGACCCGCCAGCGCACCGGACGAGACGGCGCCGATCGACCGGGCCGTCCCGGCTCATCCCGCCGCCTCGCCCGACCAGACCATGCCGATCGACCGTCCCACCGGTACCCAACCGGGCACGCCGGCCGCGCCGGTTACTCCGGGCACGCCTGCGGACCAGACGACCCGGATACCGGTGGAGCAGTCGACTTCGCCGTCGTGGTCCGGGCGGGCCGAGGTGCGGCCGTCCCGGCCGGAATCCGGCGGTGAGTGGTACGTCGAGGAGCAGGGCGGCCGGCGCTGGTGGCTACCGATCCTGTGGGGTGTGCTCGCGCTGCTGCTCGTCGGGCTGCTCGGGGGAGCGCTCTGGTTGGTGCTCGCCCAGCGCGATGACGACCGGGACGACCCGGGTAGCACCCCGTCCGCCCCGTCAGCCAGTGCCACAAGTGCCACAAGTGCCGCACCGACCAGCGCATCCCCCAGCTCGGCGGCACCGACAAGCGAGACACCGAGCAGCCCGCCGACCACCAGCGCGCCGGACGAGGTGCCGGTGCCGCCGCTCGCCGGGCTGCCGCAGGCCACCGCCGAGGGGTTGCTGGGCCGGCTCGGCATCTCCTACCAGGTTGAGTACCGCCCGTCGGAGCTGCCACCGGGGACCGTGGTGGGCACCGAGCCGGGAACGGGCACGTCGGTGTCGACCGACGACGAGGTGTTGTTGATCGTCTCCCAGGCCCGGCCCTCGACCGGGGTGAGCCCGACCGCCCCGAGTCCGACGGTCACGAGCACACCCTGACCGATGGTCAGCACCTCCGCCGGCGGTGCCGACCAGGCCGAGGACGGCCTGATTGGTGGTCACCACCTCCGTCGGCGGGTGCCGACCAGGCCGAGGCCGGCCATGGAGATGGCGAGACCGAAGATCCCGGACCAGAACAGGGAGCGGCGGACGTTCGGCGTGGTGTCCCGGGCCGGAGCTGCCTCGGTGAGTTCCTGACGGCCGTCGGACTGGCCGCCGGCGCCACCGCCGACCACCGGCCCGGTCGGGCCGGTGCCCGCGGCATGTTCGCCCGGGCCACCGGCGCCGATCCAGTCGGGTTCCTCGTGCGCCGCGGGACCGTCGTCCGTCGGCGGGTCGGCGTCGACCACGGTGATCTCAGGTGCGGGCACCGGTGTGGTCAGCCGGGTGGACGACATCGCCGGGTCGCGGACGAGGACCAGGATCGTGGCCACCGCCCCGAGGAGAGCGAGCAGGCCGAATGCGTAGGCGATGAGGGAGCGGTGGTGCCGCCGCAGGGCGGGCTGATTGACCATGACCATCCCAGGGTCAGGGTCCTGGACGCGCGGGCGGAACAGTGCCGGGGTGGGCGTACCAATTCTATGGTGACGGCACGCCCACCGGCGGCGGATCGGGTCGGTCAGCCAACCCGGATCGGGGTACGGGTGACCGGTCGCCGGGCGCGCACGGTGTGCGGGCGCGGCTCGGGGGCTGCCTGTAGCTGTTGCAGCCCTGCCCGCTGGACGAAGATCGACCGTCGGATGACCGCGTCGCCCGCGGCGTTCAACTCATAGCCGTCGAGCCAGAGCCAGCCGTCATAGGTGGGCCAGTCCAACACTCGGATCACCCGGAACTTGATGGGCCGGAGGAACTGGACACTCGCCGCGCGAGTCACGAGCAGTACGTCACCGGTGCGGGGAAGCACATGGGCTCCTGGGGAGGATGGCCGGCGGCTGTGCCGGCGGTGCCTGAACGGGGGACGTCTCGGCCGGTGACGGGGTCGTGCCTCGTGAACCGGTGGTGCGGATGGCGGTGGCCGGGCCGTACCTCGCTGGTGGCGTGCCGCCACCCGACCACCACCCGGATGCTTCCGGGGACCGCGCCCGCCGCCGCAGCTTGCCGGCTTGCAGCAGCGGGGTCTTTACCCCCGGAGCAGGTCTCGGTGTCGTCGGCCGGACCCGCGTCGCGCCCGGTGCCCCCGGCTCGGTGGGGTCACCACTGCGAGGGAGTGGACGGAGACGCTGAGTAACCCGTGCCATACGGACAGAGTGCATGAGGGACGTGCCACATGCAAGTTGCACGTCGACTTTTGCCGATACGTGAGCGAGTCCCGCGAAAGGCCTATTGAAGCCTTCCGCGTACGGACGGCACACTGGGAGCCGGTTTCGCCCGTCGCGACCGGCCGAGGACCGCACCACCCCTCGTCGCGAACGCTCGCCGGACGACGGTCGCGCCACCGGCGGGTGTCATCCGTGGCGCGTCGACCGGAGGTAGCCCGAGTGGGGTCGAGCAGCCAGCGGCGGGGATCAACGATTCGCGGTTCGCGCGATGAGTGAGCGGCGCAGTCCCACCATCAGGCGGCGAAGGCTCGGTGCCGAGCTGCGCCGCCAGCGTGAGTCCGCCGGGATCACCATCGAGGTGGTCGCCGAGCAGTTGGAGTGCTCGGCGTCGAAGATCTCCCGGATCGAGACCGGGCACACCACCGCCACCCCGCGCGACGTCCGGGACATGCTGCGGATCTACGGGGTGGTCGGCGCCGAGAGCGACGAGCTGGTGCAGATCGCCCGGGAGGCCCGACAAAAAGGTTGGTGGCATCCGTACAGCACGGTGCTCGTCGGCGCGTACGTCGGGCTGGAGGCAGCGGCGAGTTCGATCCGGGCGTACGAACAGCAGGTCGTGCCGGGTCTCCTGGAGACCGAGGAGTACGCGTCGGCGATGATCCGCGCGGCCCGGCCGGACTTCACCGCCGATCAGGTGCACCAGAGGGTGCGTGTCCGTTTGGGCCGTCAGTCGTTGTTGACCCAGGACGATCCGGTCGATCTGTGGGTGGTACTCGATGAGGCGGTGGTACGTCGGCCGGTGGGCGGGGACGAGGTGATGCGTGGCCAACTCAAGCGGTTGGTCGAGGTTGCCGAGTTGCCGAACGTGACGCTGCAGATCCTGCCCTTCGAGGTGGGCGCGCACGCCGGCATGGACGGCACCTTCACGATCCTCAGCTTCCCTGAGCCCGGTGATCCGGATGTTGTGTACGCGGAGAACGCCACGGGTGGGCTTTTCCTCGAGAAGAGCGACGAACTGCAGAAGTACAGCTTCATCTTCGATCACATCCGCGCTGCGGCCATACGTCCAGAGGAGTCTGTCGCACACATCGCAAAACTGGCAGAGGAGCCGTTGTGGAAATGGCGACCAAAGGGTTCCCCGTGGACCTGACGCAGGCAGCATGGTTCAAGAGCTCGAAGAGCGGGCCGAACTGTGACAACTGCGTGGAGGTGGCGTACGTGACGGGGGCGGTCGGAGTGCGGGACTCGAAGGACAAGGCGGGCCCAGCCCTGGTCTTCGCACCGAGTGACTGGCACGCCTTCGTCGGCGGCACCCGAGGCGGTGCGTTCGGCGCGGTCTGACCGAGTGGTCAACTGAGGTCCCCGTCCGGATCCGGACGGGGACCTTGCCGTGTGCGGGGAGGGTCGGGCGGGGGTGGCTGGGTGAGGTTCCGCCGGGATTCCCGTCGCCACAGCCGGCCCGTCTCGTTGAACCGAGCGGTACGGCGCGGGTCGACGACCCGTCGCCCCGACCGGCAACCGAGCGAGGTAGGCGAGACGGATGACGACGATCGGGTCAGACAATCTCACCAACGGTCCGGGCAAACCGGAGCGGTTCGGTGGAAAGTACCGCGGAGCGCGTCGGGACAGCGTACTGACCGAAGTAATTTCGACAGACCAGGAGATGAGCGGGCGGGACGGGTCGGCCTCCGACTCGGCCGATATTCCGCTCTCGCTGCCCTCGCTGGACCCGAACCCGCTGGTGGAGCCGTCGTTTCCGCCCACCGGCTGGCCGATGGAGCCCAGCGGCTCGTTGGCCGACCACCCGCTGCTGCGCGGCCTGCTGTTGGAGTTGCCGCCGAGGGGCAGCGTGCCGCCGCCCGGCTGGCTGGACCGCTGGTTCGAGGCGACCAGGGCGATCCTGGAACTGCTATACGTGCAGGGGGCTGGCCGCCCGCGCTGATCGCGGAACGTTGGGCTGGGCCCGCTCGGCGAACCGGCTGTGCCGCAGGGCGTGCCGGACCCCGATGGCGATCACCGCGAGCGCGCCCACGGTGATCGCCGGCCCGGTGACACCCGGGTCGGCGCCGAGATCGGTGCCGATCGCCCCGATCACCGCCGGCACCGTGGCCAGGGCGGTCACCTGTAGCGGCAGGCCGATGAGCGGGTGGGCCGCGGCGGCGCGCAGCCCGTGTGGCGCCGGCGTGCCGGGGGCGCTGACGAACGCCCCCGCCCCGGCCCGCAGCCGCCGGATCCGCCGGAGGGAGCAGACCGTCGCCACGAGCGCCGGACCGGCGGCCAGCGTGAGCCCGGCGGCGGCACGGTCGACCGGCGCGGTGCCGGCACTGAGCAGGCCGGCGCCGAGCACGGCCGCGGTGAGCGCCACGCCGGTCAGAGCCAACACCAGCAACCATCCGGTACGCCGGCGCAGCAGGCAGGTGGTGCGCAGCCGGGGGAGCCCGTCGGCCACGACACCGGCGGCCAGCCAGACGGCGGCGACCGGAAGCAGGATGGTGAGTTGACTCTCCATGTTCGAGAGTCTTCCCCGAATCACGCAGGTGCGAATCCGGGCCGGTCCCCTGTTCGCCCCGGACCCCAGGCCCGTAGGGGTCATCGCACCGAGATATGGGCGTTTCGGCATGTCCAACTACCTGGTCGCTGACTTACCCTCAGCTAGATCGGCAATTGTCGATTGATGTTGGGACCGGTGGTCACGTTCCACCACCGGTCAGAGGGAGGTAGGAAATGGGTCTTCCACGAAGGTCCGTACTGGTCGGGGTGGCAACGGCGACCGTGCTGGCCGTCGGCACGCCGGCCCTGGCCGCCGAACCCGCGGGTGAGGTCAGGGCCGCCGGCGGAGTCACCGCCGTGCCGGACAGCTACATCGTCGTTCTCAAGGACAGCGCCGTGGCCCGCGACCGGGTCGGTGACACCGCGAAGCGGCTCTCCGGCCGCCACGGCGGCACGGTGGCCCGCACCTACGGCGCGGCGCTGCGCGGCTTCGAGGTCAAGGTCAGCGCGAGCGCGGCGGCGCGGATCGCGGCCGACCCGGCGGTGGCGTACGTCGAGCAGAACCACACCGTCTCCATCTCCGGCACGCAGGCCAACCCGCCCTCCTGGGGCCTGGACCGGATCGACCAGCGCAACCTGCCGCTGGACAGCTCCTACACCTACCCGAACACGGCAAGCAACGTGCACGCGTACATCATCGACACCGGCATCCGGTTCTCCCACAACGACTTCGGTGGCCGGGCAACCTCCGGCTACGACGCGGTGGACGGCGGGGCGGCCGACGACTGCAACGGGCACGGCACGCACGTCGCCGGCACCGTCGGCGGATCCTCGTACGGGGTCGCCAAGGCGGTCCAGCTCGTCGGTGTCCGGGTGCTGAACTGCTCCGGCAGCGGCACCAACGCCGGTGTGATCGCCGGCGTCGACTGGGTCACCGCGAACGCGATCAAGCCGGCGGTGGCGAACATGAGCCTCGGTGGCGGCGCGAACAGCTCGCTGGACAACGCCGTGCGCAACTCGATCGCCTCCGGTGTCACGTACGGCCTGGCGGCCGGCAACGACAACGGCGCGAACGCGTGCAACACCTCACCGGCGCGTACCACGGAGGCCATCACGGTGGGCTCGACGACCAGCTCGGACGCCCGCTCGTCGTTCTCCAACGTCGGCACCTGCCTGGACATCTTCGCGCCCGGCTCGTCGATCACCTCGGCCTGGTACAACAGCAACACCGCGACCAACACGATCAGCGGCACCTCGATGGCCACGCCGCACGTGGTCGGAGCGGCGGCCCTGGTGGCCAGCGCCAACCCGAGCTGGACCCCGGCTCAGGTCCGCAACCAGTTGGTGGCCAGCGCGACACCCAACGTGGTGAGCAACCCCGGCTCGGGCTCACCGAACCTGCTTCTCTACGTGGGCACCGGCACTACCCCGCCGCCGCCGACCGGCTGCACCGGCACCAACGGCACCGACGTGTCGATCCCGGACGCCGGGGCGGCGGTGACCAGCTCGATCACCATCTCCGGCTGCGGTCGCAACGCCTCGTCGGCCTCCACGGTGGCGGTCAACATCGTGCACACCTACCGTGGTGACCTGGTCATCGACCTGCTCGCCCCGGACGGCAGCGCGTACCGGCTGAAGAACAGCAGCACCTCGGACAGCGCGGACAACGTGAACGCCACCTACACGACCAACGTGTCCGGTGAGGCCGCCGACGGCATCTGGCGGCTCCAGGTACGGGACACCTACTCGGCCGACACCGGCTACATCAACACCTGGACCCTGACCGTCTGACCCTCCCTCCCCACGACCGAGGCCCCACCCGGAAAATCGGGTGGGGCCTCGTGTCGTACGCGATCAGGGGTCAGACCGAGAAGGTGGCCGGCCGCTCGGTCGCCGGCGCCGGCGGCCGGGCCTTCCACAGGCCGACCTTCTGGGCGGCGAGCCGGCTCAGGTAGGCCGGGTTGAGGATGACGTAGCGGCGCCAGAGCCGCTTCGGCTCCAGACCGAGACGCCAGAACCACTCCAGACCGGCGCGCTGCATCCAGCGCGGAGGCTGGCGCAGCAGCCCGGCGTGGTAGTCGAAGGCCGCACCGACCGCCATCAACGGCATGTCCAGCAGCGGCCGCATGGCGTACGCGAAGACCTCCTGGCGTGGGCAGCCCAACCCGACCAGGACCAACCGGGCGCCGCTGGACCGGATGCGGTCGGCGATCTCGGTGTCCTCACCCGGCTGGACGGCCCGAAACTTGGACGGCTCCACCCCGGCGATCTTCAGTGCGGGGAACATCCGCTCCAGCGCCGGGATCAACCGGGCGAGGGTCTCCTCGGTCGAGCCGTAAAGGTAGACCGGCAAGCCCTCGTCGGCGAAGCGCGACAACACGTGCAGGGTCAGCGTCGGCCCGTAGACCCGGTCGGCGAGCCCGGCGTGGTGCAGCAGGTTGAGCGCCCACCGCACCGGCTGCCCGTCCGGCGTGACCACGTCGAACGAGTTGAGCCGGGCGTTGTGCGCCGGATCCAGCACCCCGGTCATCACGCCGTGCACGGCCAGCGCGGTCAGCGCGAGCGGACGCCGCTCGTGCGCCGCGGTCACCACCGCGTCGGTCGCCGTCGCGTAGTCGGTGACGTCGACCAGGACGCCGAGCACATTGCGCTTGGTCCGCGCGGTCATGCCTTGAATACCCACTTGCCCACGTTGGCCTCGTAGATCTCCCGCAGGATCATCGGCACGTCGTACGTGATCTTCCAGTCCGGGTACTGCGCCTCGAACCGGGCCATGCTGCTGACATACCACTGGTGGTCGCCGGTGCGGTTCTGCTCGACGTAGTTGATCCGCGCCTCGCGGCCGGCGATCTCCTCGGCGATCCGGAACGCCTCGATGTGGGAGGTGTTGGAGTGCCGGCCGCCACCGAGGTTGTAGACCTCGGCGGAGCGGGGGGCCCGGAAGAACGCCTCGAACGCGGTGAGCACGTCGCGTGAGTGGATCGCGTCCCGGACCATCTTGCCCTTGTAGCCGAACAGGTTGTATGTCCGGCCCTCCATCACGCAGCGCATCAGGTACGCCAGGAACCCGTGCAGCTCGGCGGCCGAGTGCGCCGGACCGGTGAGCGTGCCGCCGCGGAAGCAGGCGGTCTTCATGTCGAAGTAGCGCCCGTACTCCTGGACCATGACGTCCGCCGCAACCTTGGAGGCGCCGAAGACCGAGTGCAGCGAGTGGTCGATCGACATCTCTTCGGTGATGCCCTCGTACCAGCGGTGGTCCTCGGGCAGCTCGTATCGTGTCTCCAGCTCGATCAGCGGCAGGCTGTTGGGCCGGTCGCCGTAGACCTTGTTGGTCGAGCAGTGGATGAACGGCGCGTCGATCGCGTGCCGGCGGGTGTTCTCCAGGATGTTGAGCGTGCCGCCGGCGTTCACGTCGAAGTCCGTGTACGGCTCCTTGGCCGCCCAGTCGTGGCTCGGCTGAGCGGCGCTGTGGATCACCACGGCGATGTCCGAGGCGTACTTCTTGAAGACCTGCTCCAAGCCGTCGCGGTCCCGGATGTCCACCGCGAAATGCGTGTACGCGCTGCCCAGGTCACGAGCGAGCCGCTCCAGGCTCCAGGATGTGGAGCCGTCTTCGCCGAAGAAGTACCGGCGCATGTCGTTGTCGATGCCGACGACGTCCAGACCGAGGCCGGCGAAGTGCCGGACCGCCTCGGAGCCGATCAGGCCACCCGACCCTGTCACCAACGCGACACTCACACGCCACTCCCGGTCCATCGGAGGCAGAATCCATCGCAGCATAGCGTGACGTCTGGCCCGTCCCGATATGACGGAAGGGCCCCGCGGTAAGCGGAGCCCTCGTCGGTGGTGGGGATGGGGGGAGTTGAACCCCCACGCCCTTTCGGGCACACGGACCTGAACCGTGCGCGTCTGCCATTCCGCCACATCCCCGTGGCACAACCCGGAACACTGTAGCCGCCCCGGCCCCGCTGTCTCCAGCG
The DNA here is from genome assembly GCF_040648275.1 of Micromonospora sp. NPDC049171. Classification (NCBI taxonomy): domain Bacteria; kingdom Bacillati; phylum Actinomycetota; class Actinomycetes; order Micromonosporales; family Micromonosporaceae; genus Micromonospora; species Micromonospora sp. NPDC049171. Next base: position 96,948 of record NZ_JBEZDJ010000011.1, on the reverse strand, counting down.
GCCCCGGGAATACTACGCTGTCCAAGGCGCTCGCCACGAGCGATTACCGTTCGTGGCGGACGAAAGATTAGCACGGCAATCCCGGCCCTTCCGAACGGGCCGAGAGCAGGTGGCCGAGCGGCGTGTGAGCTGCGCGCGCGCCGGCCGGATACCATCATGTCCTCGGGACCCGAGGAGGAGCCGGTGAGCGTGCTGCAACGCTTCGAGAAGCGTCTGGAAGGCCTGGTAGAAGGGGCCTTCGCCAAGGTCTTCAAAGGGGTGGTCCACCCCGTGGAGATCCTCAACGCCATGCAGCGGGAGGCCGAGGCGCACAAGGCGATCCTGGCCGGTGGGCGCACGTTGGTGCCCAACCGCTACGTGATCGATCTCTCGCCGTTCGACCACAGTCGGCTGGCGCCGTACGCCGCTGCGCTGGCCCAGGAGTTGGCCCAGTCGCAGGCGGAGTTCATCGGCGAGCAGGCCTGGACGGTCTATGGCGACGTGATCGTCGAGATCGAGCGAGGCGAGGGCCTGGACACGGGCATGTTCCGTGTCACAGCCGAGGTCTACACCGGCGGCGAGGTCGCCCCGGTGTCGGCACCCGGCTACGACGCCGGGCCGCCCGCCTACCCCGCGTACGACCAGGGTGGTGGCTACGGCCCTCCGCCCGGGCACGGTGGCGGTCGCAACGTGCGGCTGGTCTCCGGCGACGGTCGCACCTACCCCCTTCAGATGGGGTCGACGGTGATCGGTCGCGGCGACCAGGCCAACCTGCGTCTGCCCGACGTCGGCATCTCCCGGCGACACGCCCGGTTGGATTTCGACGGGGGCCAGGTCGTGCTGACCGATCTGGGGTCGACCAACGGCACCATGGTCAACGGGCAGCGGGTTTCCGCTGTCGCACTCAACCCCGGTGACATGGTCCAGCTCGGCACGACGACGCTGACCTTCCGCGTGGACGGCTGATCCGCCTTGCCGGAACTGGTCATCACAGTTGCCCGGTTCGGGTTCCTGATCCTGCTGTGGATCTTCGTGTTCACGGTGGTCGGCGTGATCCGCCGGGATCTCTTCGCGGGCGCCCGCTCCGGGCGTCTGGTCGCCGCGCCGCGCGCGGTGGGCGCCTCGACGGGGCAGGCGACGAAACCCGCGAAGGTCAAACGGGGTAGGGCGGCACACCAGCTCGTGGTGACAGCCGGTCAACTGGCCGGCACCCGGATCACTCTCGGTGAAGCGCAGATCACCATTGGTCGAGCTGAGGACTCCACCCTGGTCATCACCGACGACTACGCCTCGGCGCGACACGCCCGGCTCGTGCCGCGCGAAGGGCAGTGGTACGTCGAGGACCTCGGCTCGACTAACGGCACGTACCTCGATCGCGCTAAGGTCACCGGACCAACCCCCGTCCCCCTCGGCGTGCCGATCCGGATCGGCCGCACTTCCCTCGAATTACGGCCATGACTCTGACCCTGCGCTATGCGGCCCACAGCGACCGCGGTCTGATCCGAGACGGCAATCAAGACTCCGTCTACGCCGGGCCGCGGCTACTCGCCGTTGCCGACGGCATGGGCGGCATGGCCGCCGGTGACGTCGCCAGCAACATCGTCATCGGTGCCATGGCGCCGCTCGACGAGGACGTCCCCGGGGACGCTCTCGTCGACGCGTTGCGTTCGGCCGTGGGCACCGCCAACCAACAACTCCGCGACACGGTGGATGCCAACCCGCAGTTGGAGGGGATGGGCACCACGCTGACGGCGACCCTCTTCACCGGCAGCAAGCTGGGGATGGTCCACATCGGCGACTCGCGGGCCTACCTGCTGCGCAACGGTGACTTCGCGCAGATCACCAAGGACGACACCTACGTCCAGATGCTCGTCGACGAAGGCCGGATCAGCGCCGAGGAGGCGAGCAGTCACCCACAGCGGTCGCTGCTCACCCGAGCTCTCGACGGCCGGGACATCGACCCGGAATACTCGGTGCGCCAGGTGCTGCCCGGCGACAGGTACCTGATCTGCAGCGACGGCCTCTCGGGTGTGGTCAGCGCCGAGACCATCGGCGACACCCTCCGGGAATACACCGACCCGCAGCAGTGCGTCGAGCGGCTGGTGCAGCTCGCGCTGCGCGGCGGTGGCCCGGACAACATCACGGTGATCATCGCCGACGCCACGGATCAGGACATCGTCGAGGCGAGCCCGATCGTCGGTGGTGCCGCCGCTCGGGACCGGGGCATGGCGACCTCCGCGGACGACTCGACTCCGGCTGCCCGGGCCTCGGCGCTGGCCGCGCCGCGCCCGGCCGTGCCCGAGGAGCCAGCGGCCTCGGACGACGAACCGGACCGTCCGAAGCGCCGCCCGGTACGCACCGCCGCCATGGCGCTGGCCCTGCTGGTGATCGTGGGCGGAGGGGCCTTCGGAGGCTGGACGTACACCCAGCGGCAGTACTACGTGGGAGCCACCGAGGAGGGCCAGGTCGCCGTCTTCCGTGGCGTCCAGGGTCAGATCGCCGGGATGGACCTCTCCACCGTGCACCGCCGCAGCGGCACCCGCCTGGACGACCTCACGGTCGCCGCGCAGGACACCGTCCGGGTGGGCATCCGGGCCAAGAGCGAGCCGGACGCCGAGCGTCAGCTCGCCGAGCTGACCAGCGACACCCCGAGCAACCCCAACCTGAAGCCGCTCTGCCCGCTGGATCCGTCCGCCGCGGCGGGTGGCACGCCGACGCCGGCCGGTCCGGCGTCGAGCCCGAACGGCAGCCCAAGCCCGAATGGCAGCCCGAGCCCGAACGGCAGCCCGAGCCCGAACGGCAGCCCGAGCACCATCGCGTCCCCGACATCCAACGGGGTTGTCAGCGCGAGCCCGACCGTCGGCGCCACCGCCATCGGCTCGTCCACCACACCCGACGTCACGCCCTCCGACTCGGCCACGCCGGCGCTCGACCCGGCCGCCTGCCGATCTCCTGAGTGAGCGTCGGCTGAGATCCCGAGGATTCCACCTGTGACCGTAGCGGCCACACCGGCAACCTCGCCCGCCACCGCGGGCGAGCAGTCCGGCGTACGCCTGGCGCGGTCGCGCCGCAACGCCGAGCTGTCCCTCCTGCTGCTCGCCATGGCGTTGGTGGCCGCGTACGGGGCGACGGTCGAGGCGAACCTGCTGGACACCGTGACCCCGGACTTCTGGATGCCCGCCGCCGCGCTCGGCGCGGTCTTCCTCGGTCTGCATCTGGTCATCCGATTCCTCGCCCCGTTCGCCGACCCGGCGCTGTTGCCGGCGGTGGCCCTGCTCAACGGGCTCGGGGTGGGCTTCCTCCGCCGGATCGACCTGGGCGACGCGCCCGTGGCCGACCGGGAGAGCCTGGCCATCTTCGCCGGCATCGGCGGGCGGCAGTTGGCCTGGACGCTCGCCGCGGTGATCCTCGCCGCCGCCCTGCTCGCCATCATGCGCGACCACCGTTCGGTCTCCCGGTACGCGTACACCCTGGGGTTGGCCGGCATCGTGCTGGTGATGCTCCCGGCGGTGTTGCCCCGGAGCATCTCCGAGATCAACGGTGCGAAGCTGTGGATCCGGGTGGGTGGTTTCTCCATCCAGCCGGGTGAGTTCGCCAAGCTGGCGCTGCTTGTCTTCTTCGCCTACTACCTGGTCCGCAAGCGCGAGGTGCTCTCGCTGGCGAGTCGACGGTTCCTCGGCATCGACTTCCCGCGCGGGCGCGACCTCGGCCCGGTGGTCGGAGTCTGGCTGGTCAGCCTCATGGTCCTCGTCTTCGAGAAGGACCTGGGCACGTCGCTGCTCTACTTCGGCATGTTCGTGGTGACTCTCTACATCGCCACCGAACGAGTCAGTTGGCTGCTGATCGGTCTCGTCCTCTTCTTCGGCGGGGCCTACCTCGCCTACGTCCTCGGTTCGACGGTCGGCGGCCCGTTCGCCAACTTCTACGTCCGGGCGGAGATCTGGCTGGACCCGTTCGCCGACCCGACCAACAAGGGCTACCAACTCGTGCAGGGGCTGCTCGCCCTGGGCACGGGTGGGCTCTTCGGCGCCGGGCCGGGCGGCGGCCAACCGGACAGCCTGCCCGAGGTGCAGAACGACTTCATCTTCGCCGGCCTCGGTGAGGAGCTCGGCCTCTTCGGTCTCTCCGCCCTGCTCGTCGTCTACCTGTTGATCGTGGAGCGTGGGCTGCGGGCCGCGCTCGCGGTCCGGGACTCGTTCGGCAAGCTCCTCGCTGGCGGTCTCGCGTTCACCCTCGGCCTCCAGGTCTTCGTGATCGTCGGTGGGATCAGCAAGCTCATTCCGCTGACCGGTCAGACCACCCCGTTCCTGTCCGCCGGTGGCTCGTCGTTGATGGCCAACTGGTTGCTCGTCGCGGTGCTGCTGCGGGTCTCCGACGGAGCCCGTCGGCCGGTCGGCGGGAGCGCCAGCAAGGCCGCCCGGCCCACCGGTGGCGCACCGGAGCAGCTGCACGGTGCTCCCACGGAGGTGATCAAGCCGTGAACGCACCACTGCGCCGGGTCGGCGTCGTCGTCATGGTCCTGTTCGGCCTGCTCTTCGCCAACCTCAACTGGGTGCAGTTCCAGAAGGCCGACGAGTACCGCACCAGCGACTACAACGGTCGGGTCCAGGTCGCCGACTACAAGCGCAAGCGCGGCAACATCGAGGCCGGCGGCACCGCGGTGGCGACCAGCAAGGAGACCACCGGCAGGCTGAAGTTCCAGCGCGCCTACCCGGGCGGCGCGGAGTACGCTCACGTGCTCGGCTACAAGCCGGTCAGCCTGGCCGACACGGGCATCGAGCGGGCGGAGAACGACTTCCTGGCCGGCACCAGCGACCAGCTGATCGGCGACCGGATCAAGGACATGTTCACCGGCGACGAGAGCGGTGGCGGCAACGTGCTGCTCAGCCTCTCCAAGCAGGCCCAGGACGTGGCGTACAACCAGCTGCGCACCAACCAGGTGGGGGCGAAGCGGGGCGCGGCCATCGCCATCGACCCGCGTACCGGGGCGGTGCAGGCGCTTGTCTCCATGCCCAGCTTCGACCCGAACCCGCTGGCCAGTCACACCGACAAGGATGCGGCCGCGGCGTACAACAAGCTGGAACAGGACCCGGCGGGCCCCCTGAAGAACCGGGCGCTCTCCGAGACACTGCCGCCGGGCTCCACGTTCAAGATTGTGGTTGCCGCGGCGGCACTGGAGAACGGCGTCGGCAAGACCACCCAGATCCCGGCCGGTCCCAGTTGGACGCCGCCCACCTCCGGCACCCCGATCCGCAACGCCGACCCGTCGATCTGCCCGGAGTCGAAGGTCACCCTGCTGGAGGCGGTCACCGAGTCGTGCAACACCGGCTTCGCGCAACTCGGCGTGCGGCTGGGCGCCGACACTCTCAAGGAGAAGGCCCGGCAGTTCGGCTTCGAGCAGGAGGATCTGACCGTCGGTCACCTCGGCGAGGACGGTCTGCCCACGGCGGCCAGCCGGACCGGGGACATGCTGAACCCGGACGGCAGCGTCGACCAGGCCGCACTGGCCCAGTCCTCGATCGGCCAGAACAACGTCCGGATGACCCCGCTCGAAGGTGCCATGATCGCCGGTGCGATCGCCAACAACGGCAGCCAGATGCGGCCCTACCTGGTCCAGCAGTTGCTCGCCCCGGACCGGATCACCAGCTACTTCACCGCCAAGCCACGGGAGCTGCGTCAGCCGGTCGAGCCGCAGGTCGCCGCCGACCTGCGCGAGATGATGGTCAGCGTCGTCCAGAACGGCACCGGCAAGAAGGCCGCGGTCAGCGGCTACACGGTCGGCGGCAAGACGGGCACCGCCCAGTCCGCACCGGACCGGCCCGACCACGGCTGGTTCATCGGCTTCGCACTGGACAAGAACGGCACCCCGATCTCCGCGGTCTGCGTGATGCTCGAACAGGCCGGGCCCGGTGGCAGCGGCGAGGCAGCCCGGATCGCCGGCCAGATCATGCGCGCCGCCATCCGCGACCCCGGGGGGCGCTGACATGCTCAGCCCCGGCGTCCAGCTCGGCAACCGCTACCGTCTCGACGAGCGGATCGCCAGCGGCGGCATGGGCGACGTCTGGCGCGGCACCGACCAGGTGCTCGGCCGGACGGTCGCGGTCAAGAGCCTGCTTCCCGCGCTGCTCGACGACCCGGACTTCGCCGAGCGGTTCCGCGGTGAGGCCCGCACCATGGCCACCATCAACCATCCCGGCGTGGTGGACGTCTACGACTTCGGCAACGACCAGCAGATCGCGTTCCTGGTCATGGAGTACGTCGAGGGCGACGCCCTGTCGTCCACGCTGAGTCGGGTCGGGCGGCTCACCCCGGCCCGGACGATGGCCCTCGTCGCGCAGGCCGCCGACGCGTTGCACGCCGCGCACGAGAAGGGCATCGTGCACCGCGACGTGAAGCCGGGCAACCTGCTGGTCCGGCCGAACGGCACGCTGGTGCTCACCGACTTCGGCATCGCCCGCTCGGACCTGGTCGGCCAGCTCACCGCCGCCGGTTCGGTGCTCGGCACCGCCTCGTACATCTCCCCGGAGCAGGCCACCGGTGGTGTGGCCACCCCGGCGTCCGACGTGTACGCGCTCGGCGTGGTCGCCTACCAGTGCCTGGCCGGGCGGCGTCCGTTCGAGGGCGACAACCCGCTCGACATCGCGATGCGGCACGTCCGGGAGACGCCTCGGCCACTGCCGTCCGACATTCCCCCGCAGGTGCGCGCGGTGGTCGAACGGGCGTTGGCGAAGGACCCGGCCGCCCGCTGGCCGAGCGCCGCCGCCCTCGCCGGGGTCGCCCGTCAGCTCAAGGCCGCGCTCTCCCAGCAGGCCAGGGCCGGCGGCAACGCCGGGCCGGTCTCCGCGGCACCGTCCTCACCGGCCGCGCCTGGTCGGGCCCAGGTGCCGCAGGCGCACCAGATGCGGCCGCCGGGTGCCCGCCCGCCGGCCGCCGCCGGGCCGAGGCCGACAGCTGTCGCGCCGGCTCAGCAGCCACGGCCCACCGCCGTCGCGCCGGCTCAGCAGCCGCGACCCACCGCTGTCGCGCCGGTCGCCCGGCCGCCGGCCGCACAAAACGGTTACCCGCGCGGTGCCGCGGCGGTGCCGACCGCACCCCGGCAGCAACAACAGCCGGCGTACGCCCGGCAGCCTGGCCCATCGGCGCCGTCACCCGAGCCTCGGCGGTCCCGGCCGGGGATGGTGCTTCTTGCCATCTTGCTTGCCGTGCTGGTCCTGCTCTGCTCCGGCGTGATTTCCTACAAGCTGAACAAGCAGTCGCAGGCCGGTGAACCAGCCGGGACGAGTGCGCGCACCGTGACGTCCGGCGTGCTGCGACTCGACGGGCGCGACGATGTGACCCAGACGTCGTACCGTCGGGAGATACGACTCCAGCCGGGCGACGGCGGGACGACGACGAGCGAAGGACGACAGACGCGATGACAGCGCAGGCCCGCCTGCTCGGTGGCAGGTACCAGGTCGGCGAGCTGCTCGGCTACGGCGGCATGGCCGAGGTGCACCGCGGTCGCGATCTCCGGCTCGGTCGGGACGTCGCGATCAAGATGCTCCGCACCGACCTGGCTCGGGACGCGACGTTCCAGATGCGGTTCCGTCGGGAGGCGCAGAACGCCGCCTCGCTCAACCACCCGGCGATCGTGGCGGTCTACGACACCGGTGAGGAGACCGCGCCGACCGGCGAGACGCTGCCGTTCATCGTGATGGAGTTCGTCAACGGACGGACCTTGAAGGAGGTCCTCGGCGCTGAGGGTCGGCTACAGCCGCGCCGGGCGTTGGAGATCTGCGCCGACATGTGTGCCGCGCTGGAGTTCAGCCACCGGCACGGCATCATCCACCGGGACATCAAGCCCGGCAACGTGATGCTCACCCAGACCGGCCAGGTCAAGGTGATGGACTTCGGCATCGCCCGTGCGCTGGCCAGCGGCGCGACCACCATGACGCAGACCAGCGCGGTGATCGGCACGGCACAGTACCTGTCCCCGGAGCAGGCGCGCGGCGAGGCCGTCGACGCCCGCTCCGATGTGTACGCGGCCGGCTGTGTGCTCTTCGAGCTGGTCTGCGGGCACCCGCCGTTCGTCGGGGACAGCCCGGTCAGCGTGGCGTACCAGCACGTCCGGGAGACGCCGCCGACGCCGAGTGACATCAACCCGGATGTCACCCCGGCCGTCGACGCGATCGTGTTGAAGGCGTTGTCGAAGAACCCGCTCAACCGCTACCAGAGCGCCGGCGAGATGCGCGCCGACCTGCTCCGCGCCGCCGCCGGCCGGCCCGTGTTGGCTACCCCGGTGTTGCGCGAGGCGGAGACTGTGGCGATGGCACCGGCCGGCGGCCGGGGCGGCTACCCGGTTGCCGGCGGTGGGCCCCAGACCGGGCAGATCCCGGCCCGGGTGGGTGATCCGCGCCAGCGCAAGGCGTCCTCCTGGGTGATCGCGACGTTCAGCGCGGTCGGCGTGCTGGCGGTGATCGCCCTGGTCGCAGCCCTGCTCTGGAACATGCAACAGGACAAGGCCAACAAGCTGGTGCCCAACCTCAGCGGCAAGAGCCAGACCGTCGCCTTCACCGAGATCCAGGGCGCCAACCTCCAGCCGAAGCTGGGTGACCCGATCCTGGCCAACGACTGCACGAAGGGCACCGTCGCCAAGCAGGATCCGCCGCCGAACACTCGGCTGGAACAGGGCAGCCCGGTGACCATTCAGCTCTGCGACGGCAAGCCGGCCGTGAAGATCCCCCCCGGCCTGGTCAACTCCCAGTACGAGCTCGTCAAGTCTCAGCTTGAGGGCCAGGGGTTGAAGGTCCAGGACAAGCAGGTGGACAACCCCGCGGCGAAGGGCACCGTGCTCAAGCTGACCCCGCCGTCGGGGACCACCGTCGCGCAGGACAGCACGGTGACCGTCGAGGTCTCCAAGGGCAACGTCGGCAAGGTCCCCAACGTGGTCAACTCCACCCGCGACGAGGCCGCCCAGGAGCTGCGCGAGGCGGGTTACAAGGTCGAGTTCCGCGACGGTGACGAGGTGGCGGCGGACCAGGCCGGTCGGGTCCAGAGGCAGAATCCGACCGCGGGCACCGCACTAGCCAAGGACAAGACCGTGACCATCGAGATCGGCGTCCCGGTGAAGGTGGTCGACCCATCACCCAGCGGCACGCCCAGCGGCACGCCGTCGGGCACACCGACCACGCCCGGCAGCGGGGGCGGCGTCGGTCTGCCGTTCCCGCCCCCGCCGAGCCGGCTTCCCGAGGACTAGTGCGCGTTTTGGTATGAGTGACGCCGACGCATCAGGTGTCGGCCCGGTACGTCGACGTCCTCGACGCCTCAGACGCGTGGCCATCCTGGCGACCGCCGTGCTGCTGCTCGCCAGCCTTCCGTGGCTGTGGACGACGATTGCCGCCCGCGGCCACCTGTACGCCGAGGCCGACGCCCCGGCCGCCGAGGTGGTGATCGTCCTCGGTACCGCGGTGGCGGCCGATCGGCAACGGCCGGGCGACCGGCTCACCGGCCGGCTGGAGACCGCCGCCGAGTTGGTGACCAGCGGGCGGGCCAAGGTCGTGCTCGTGTCCGGCGACGGGGGCGGCGCGTCGGGTGACGAGCCCGCGGTGATGACGTCGTACCTCACCGAACTCGGCGTCGACGCGCGTCGCGTGGTGGCCGACCCGTTCGGCCTGGACACGTACGACAGTTGTGCCCGAGCGCGCGAGGTGTACGGGGTCCAGCGGGCTCTGATCGTGACCCAGTCCTACCACCTGTCCCGGGCGGTGACGCTGTGCCGGCATCTCGGCCTCGACGTCGACGGGGTCACCGCACGGTGCGGCTGCGGTCCGGTCCTGCTCGCCGAGAAGTCGATCCGGGACTATTTCGCCAGCGGTAAGGCGGCGTGGGACGCGGCCAGTGATCGTGCCCCGGCGGTCCGCTCACCCGCGGATCCGGCGGTTCAGGACGCGCTGCGCGGCTGACCCGGCCAGCGGGACGTCCTCACCGGGTCAGCCGCCTCAGGTGGTGGCGAAGGCCGCCCGGCGGCGGGCGTCGACCTCGGCGGCCAGCGCGGGGGCGCGCTCCAACGCCTCCTGGTGACCGCAACCTGCCAGCCAGTTGGCCAGCATCAGGTGGCCGCCCTCGGTGAGCACCGACTCCGGGTGGAACTGGACGCCCTCGATGGGAAGCGTCCGGTGCCGCATCGCCATCACCACACCGGAGCCGGTCCAGCCGGTGACCTCCAGCTCCTCGGGGAGCGTGTCGGGCAGCACGGCGAGTGAGTGGTAGCGGGTGGCGGTGAACGGGTCGGGCAGGCCGGCGAGTACGCCGACCGAGTCGTGGCGTACCTCGGAGGTCTTGCCGTGCAGCAACTCGGGTGCGCGCGTCACTGTCGCACCGAACGCCTCGCCGATCGCCTGGTGGCCGAGGCAGACACCGAAGATCGGCAGCTCGCCCGCGTACCGTCGGATGACGTCCAGGCAGATGCCGGCGCGGTCGGGGCTGCCCGGCCCCGGGGAGAGCAGGATGCCGGCCGCGCCCACCCTGCCGACCGCCTCGACGTCGATCTCGTCGTTGCGGCGGACCTCGCAGTCCACGCCGAGCTGGCCGAGATATTGCACGAGGTTGAAGACGAACGAGTCGTAGTTGTCGATCACCAGGATGCGCATTGTCACCTGCTCGGGGAGGGCGGCGCGGGGTTGTTCTGATTGGTGTCGTACGGCAGATCGTGCTCGTCGCCGGCCGGGGTGTCGCCGGTCACCGGGCCGCCGTCGCCCGATTCGGCGGGAACACCCGACTCGACCTGCACGTCGTCGAAGGGCAGCAAGGGCTCGGCCCACGGGAAGGCGACATACCAGAGTAGGGCCACCGTGGCGGCCACCAGCAGCACCGAGCCGACCAGCTTTCCGGCCACCCCGAACGGCAGCTTGCGCCAGATGAACGCGTACATCGGGTCAGTCTCCCAGCTCAGCGGGGCGGCCCGCCGACTTGGGTTGGGTGCGGTCCAGCTCGGCGTGGATGATCAGCCGCTGGTAGTTGTCCCACTTGGGGTTGCAGGTGGTCAGGGTGAGCATCCGCTTGGTCGGCTTCTTGTTCGGCTCGCCGGGCACCGGCGCCACCACCTCGACCTGGGTGGGCCGGACGATCCGCGACTGCGACACCCGGTAGACGTACCAGTCGGTCTTGCTCTCGACCACGACGGCGTCGCCCTCGACCAGCTCGTCGAGCCGCCAGAAGGTGGCCCGGTTGCGGTGCCCGGCGACGGAGAAGTTGCCCACCTGGCCGGGCATCGCGCTGGTGGGGTAGTGGCCCGGGGCGTAGCGGATGTCCTCCTGGGTGACGCCCTCGACCACCACCAGATTCTTGTCGATCTTGGGGAGGTAGAGGCCGGCGAGCGGCTTGCCGCGTACCGGTGGCGACGGTTTGACGCTCGGGCCGGTCGACGGGACGACAGTCGGGTCGTCGGCCGGGCCTCCCCACTGCTGCTCCAGCTCATTGGTGAGGTCGTTCTGGTGGGCGTCGACGATCGCCGACTTGCCCCACACCTCGTAACCGGCGAAGAGCAGCACCACCAGACCGAAGGTGATCAGGATTTCGCCGGTGACGCGGACTCCGGTGCGGATTCGTGAGCCGAGCGACGGGCGGGTCAGCTCGGAGTAGACGCTCTTGTAGCCCTCGCCGGTCTGGTGCGGCCGGAGCTGGACCACCCGCTCGCCGCGCCGGGGTCGGGGCGGCTCGGCGGGGTTGTCGCCGCCGGTCGGCTCCTGCGGGCCTGACGTACGTGGGACGGCACCCATCAGCGTGGTCGAGTCCATGGTTGGCGGCCGGGTGGTGGGTGTGGCGGGCACGACGGGAATCAACGCGGTGGCGGCGGGGTCGGCGACGCGGTCCGGCCCGGTGGGCGGGACCTGGCCCGGCCCGGCCGCGGAGAAGGCCTCCTGGCCGGCCGGGGAGCCGGTCGCTCGGGCGGGCCGGGCGGCGATCTGGGGGATGAACGCGGTCGGCGCGTCGGCAACCGGTGGCGTCGGGGGGCCGGACGGGGCAGGTTGACTCGGCGTGCCGGAGGTCGTCGACCGGGTCGGCGTGGCACTCGGCGCGCCCGGGAGGGTCGGCGTGGCACCCGGCGCGCCAGCGGTGGCCGACGGTCGGGCGGGTACCGCCGGTCGGGTGGGTGCGACCGGTCGGGCGGGTGCTGCGGGTCGGGTGGGTGCTGCTGGTCGGGTGGGTGCGGCCCCGGGCGCCGCCGCGCTGGGCGGGCCGGTGGGCGTGGGGGGTCGGGTCGGAGCGTCGCTCGGGACAGCGGGTCGCGTCGGGCCCGGGTTGGTCGCGGCCGGTCGGCCGGGGGCGGGCGGAACGTCGGACCCGGGGTGCCGGGTCACGGTGCCCGGCCACGGCGGGGGCGCGTCGACACTCGGTCGGCCGGTGCCGGGGGTCGGGTCGGCCGGGCGGGGAGGCTCAGGTGGGGTCGACGGGCGCGCCGCACCGGGTCGGACGGGCAACACCGGCTCAGGCCAGTTGCCGGTCGGGGTCGGTCGGCCAGGCGTCGGTTCGGGCCGGTCGACCTTGGGCAGGAAGGCGGTCGGATCGTCGGTCTGGTCCCGGTGTCGCCCGTCGCGATGCTCGTCCGGCCCGCTCATTTAGGCACCGTAGCCGAGCGCAGGGAGGTCGAGTCCTCGAATGCGGGGACCCGCACCGTGGAGACCGTCTCCTTGTAGCCGAGCTGGTAGTCGTCGACCGCGTCCTTGAACCACTGGACTCCCTGGGAGCTGGCGAGGGCCTGCTGGAGGGCAGCGGGGTCGCCGATCGCTACGATCTTGAACGGTGGGGAGTACACCCGGCCGTGCAACAGCAGGGTGTTACCGACGCAGCGTACCGCGCTGGTCGCGAGCACGCGGACGTTCATGATTGACATGGCCTCCGCCCCGCCGGCCCAGAGCGCGTTGACCACCGCCTGCACGTCCGCCTGGTGCACCACCAGGTCGTCGTTGCTGGCGTCCGACTTGGTCTGGTCGAGCTGTGGCGCGTCGTTCAGCTCGACCGTGACCCCGGGCCCGCCGAGGGCGGTGAACCCGGCGCCCTGGAGGCTGCCCTGGGCCCGATTCTGCTGCTCCTTGATCGGGGCGTCCGAGCCGGCCAGGGTGTTGGTCCGTTGCTCGACCTCGCCACGCAGCGTGGCGGCCCGGCGTTCGCTCGCCGCCACCTGCTCGCGCCGGTCCTCGATGAACTGGTTGAGTTGGGGTCGCCGATCCTCCCGCAGCGCGGTGCCGCCGGCGGTGGTCGCGGTGGTGGTGAAGAGCAGGCCCGCCGCGGCGGCGATCAGGGGCACCCCGATCGACCAGCCCGGACGCCGTTGACGCGGGCGCCGGGGCAGCAGCCCGGCGGCGGCCCGTCGGAGGACCTTCTGCCAGGAGGTTGCGCCGGATGTGTACTCCACCGAGCGTTCCTTCCGCGTGTCGGGGATCGGTCCGCCCGGCCGCCCGGCTGGCCGGTGACGCGAACAGGTCCGCCTTTTTCGGTCACTCCGTGCACCGGCCTGACCCCATTCATGGTCCGGACGGGCAATCGGGACTACGCTAGCTGTCGAACATTATTGGCCATGGACCGTCGCCCCCGCGCCCGGTTGTCAGGCCGGACGAGGTCGTCACCCCTCTGGAGAGCGTCGTGCCCAAGTCTCAGGTCCGCAAGAAGAAGGTGTACACCGCGCCGACGGACGTTCGTCCGACGACGTCGGCGTCGACGCGCAAGCCTAGCCCGGTGTGGTTGCCGGTCACCGCGGTCGCCCTGATCGTCGTGGGCATCGGCTGGCTGGTGCTCTATTACCTGTCCGAGCAGGAGTACCCGGTCGCCGCGTGGGGTTACTGGAACCTCGCGGTTGGTTTCGGCGCGATGGTCGCCTCGCTGGGGCTGCTCTCCCGCTGGCGCTGAGCCGGCTCGGGGCCGTCGCGTCGGCGGTCCCACGTCAACCCGGCGCGCCCCTGCCCGGCAGGATCGGGTGGGGCCCCCTATGGTGTCCGCAGGCAGCGTGGCCTACTGCGAGATGACTCACGTTACTGCTGGGTAACCTTCGCGTAGGCTGCACTGCATGACCGAGCAGAGCGAGGTCATCAGGCAGCAGACCGGGGAGGCCAACTCGATGGGCAGCGTCCAGATCGTCACCACGATCCTCGCGGCCGCCATCACCGCCGTGGCGGTGTGGCTTGCGGTGCGTGCGGTCCTGAAGATGGTGGCAGTCATCCGGCTCGGGCAGCCGGCACCGGAACGGTTCACCGACAAGATCACCCGCGCCCGGACGATGCTCGTCGAGACGGCCGGCCACACGCGGATGCTCAAGTGGGGCGTGGTGGGTGCCGCGCACTGGTTCGTGATGGTCGGCTTCGTCGTGCTGTCGCTGCTGGTGCTCGAGGCGTACTTCGAGGTGGTCACCACCGACGGTGGCCTGCCGATCATCGGGCACTGGACGATCTTCGGCCTGGTCACCGAGATCATCGGGGTGCTGGGCCTGGTCGGCATCCTGGTGCTGATGGCGATCCGGCTCCGCAACCGGCCGACCAGGCCGGGCGGGCGGTCCCGGTTCACCGGCTCGACCATGTGGCAGGGCTACTTCGTCGAGTGGATCGTGCTGCTGGTCCTGATCTTCGGGTTCGTGATCCGGGGCTTCAAGGTCGCCACCGACCACTTCGAGTTCCCGGTCTGGGCCACCCCGGTCAGCCACGCGGTCGGCGCGGTGCTGCCGGCCTGGGCGGACGGGGTGAGCGTCGCCGCCGCCATCAAGATCATCATTTCGATGACCTGGCTGATCGTCATCTCCCTGAACGTCACCATGGGTGTCGCCTGGCACCGCTTCCTGGCGTTCCCCAACATCTTCTTCAAGCGTGAGCCGGCCCGGCCGGCCGGCTCCGGCCTCGGCGCGCTGCGCCCGATGACCAGCCAGGGCAAGCCGCTCGACTTTGAGGAGGCGGACCCGGAGAAGGACCAGTTCGGCGTCGCCCACGTCGAGCAGTTCACCTGGAAGGGCCTGCTGGACTTCAGCACCTGCACCGAGTGCGGTCGCTGCCAGTCGCAGTGCCCGGCCTGGAACACCGGCAAGCCGCTGTCGCCCAAGCTGCTCGTGCTGAGCCTGCGTGACCACGCGTACGCCAAGGCGCCCTACCTGCTGGCCGGCGGCGGCAAGGACCTGACCGGTGAGGAGAAGGCCACCCAGGCGCAGCTCGCCCACCTGGACGTGCTGGCCCTGGCCGAGGCCGACAAGCCGCTGATCGGCACCGCCGAGGAGGGCGGCGTCATCGACCCGGACGTGCTCTGGTCCTGCACCACCTGCGGCGCCTGCGTCGAGCAGTGCCCGGTCGACATCGAGCACGTGGACCACATCGTCGACATGCGCCGCTACCAGGTGCTGATCGAGTCGAGTTTCCCCTCCGAGGCCGGCGTGATGCTGCGCAACCTGGAGAACAAGGGCAACCCGTGGGGTGCGCCGCAGAACACCCGCGAGGACTGGACCAAGGGCCTGGACTTCGAGGTGCCCCGGGTCGGCGAGGTGGACGACTTCGAGTACCTGTTCTGGGTCGGCTGTGCGGGTGCCTTCGAGGACCGGGCCAAGAAGACCACCCGCGCGGTGGCCACGCTGCTCAACGAGGCGGGTGTGTCGTTCGCGATCCTGGGCGAGGGCGAGACCTGCTCGGGCGACCCGGCACGGCGGATCGGCAACGAGTTCGTCTTCCAGATGCTCGCCCAGCAGAACGTGGAGACGCTCAACGAGGCGTTCGAGGGCCGGGAGAAGGCCAAGCGCAAGATCGTCGCGACCTGCCCGCACTGCTTCAACACCCTGGGCAACGAGTACGGCCAGCTCGGCGGCGAGTTCGAGGTGGTCCACCACACCCAACTGCTGGCCCACCTGGTCGCCACCGGCAAGCTCACGCCGGTGCAGCCGGTCGACGGCGGCGTCACCTACCACGACCCCTGCTACCTGGGCCGGCACAACCGGGTCTTCGCGGCGCCCCGGGAGGTCCTCGGCGACGCCATCGAGGGCGACCTGACCGAGATGCCGCGCAACAGCGAACGCTCCTTCTGCTGCGGTGCCGGCGGCGCCCGGATGTGGATGGAAGAGAAGATCGGCAAGCGGATCAACGTGGACCGGGTCGAGGAGGCCATGGCCACCGGGGCCAGGACTGTCGCCGTCGGCTGCCCGTTCTGCTCGACGATGCTCAACGACGGGGTCAACGGCAAGGGCGCCGGCGAGCAGGTCGAGGTGATCGACGTGGCGAGCGTGCTGCTCCGTTCGGTCAAGCCGCAGCAGCCGCAGGGCGGCAAGGAGACGACGCCGGTCGGCGGCTGAGGCGCGTACACCTGGGATCTGTTCATCGGCGGCGACGGCGGCCCCATGCGGGCCGCCGTCGCCGTGCAAGAATCTCGCCGAGGTGAGGCGACATCGACGGCCTGCTCTTGATGACGCTGTTGCCCCTGGTCGGCTTCGTTGCGCTGACCGCGGGCAACGCGTTCTTCGTCGCGGCCGAGTTCGCCCTGGTCACGGTCGACCGCGCGGAGATCGACAGGCGGGCCGCCGCCGGCGACCAGGCCGCCCTGACGGTACGCACCGCGCTGCGCGAACTCTCCTTCCAGCTCTCCGGCGCACAGCTCGGCATCACCATCACCGCGCTGCTCACCGGCTACCTGGCCGAGCCGGCCCTGGCCCGGCTGTTCACCCCGCTGCTGCGCCCGCTGGCCGGGGAGAGCACCGAGCGCTACACCCCGTTCCTGGCGTTGGCCCTGGCCACGCTGCTCTCCATGCTCTTCGGTGAGCTGGTGCCGAAGAACGCGGCGCTGGCCCGGCCCATGCCGGCGGCGCTGGCCACGGCCGGTCCGATGCACACCTTCTCCCGGACGTTCGGCTGGCTGATCCGGGGCTTGAACGGCTCGGCGAACCGGCTGGTCCGGGCGCTGGGCGTCGAACCGCAGGAGGAGCTGGCCAGCGCCCGCTCACCGGAGGAGTTGGGCCTGCTGGCGGCCATCTCGGCCCGGGCCGGCGCGCTGCCGACGGACACCGCGATGCTGCTGCGCCGCACCATCCGGTTCGGCGACAAGCGGGCCGCCGAGGCGATGACCCCCCGGGTGGACGTGGTCGCGCTGCGCGCCACGGCCACCGTGGCCGAGCTGCTCGAACAGTCCCGGCAGACCGGGCGGACCCGCTTCCCGGTGTACGAGGAGACCCTGGACCTGGTGACCGGCGTGGCCGGGGTGCCTGACGCGCTCGGTGTGCCCCTGGCCGACCGGGCCTCGACAAGTGTCGGGTCGGTGGCCCGTGAGCCCGTCTACGTGCCGGAGAGCCTCAACCTGGACGGCGTGCTGGCGGCCCTGAAGGCGGCCGGAGCCGACCTGGCCATCGTGGTCGACGAGTACGGCGGCACGGACGGCGTGGTGACGATCGAGGATCTCGTCGAGGAGTTGGTCGGGGAGATCGCCGACGAGTTCGATCCGGCGAGTGTGGACGATGCCGACCCGGTCGAGTTGAGAGTGCCCGGCGGCGAGCGCACTGTCCTGGTCGACGGGGTGCTCCGCTCCGACGAGCTGGCCGAGCAGACCGGCTTCCGGCTGCCGGAGGGGCCCTACGAGACGTTGGCCGGGTTCCTGATGGCCCAGCTCGGGCACATCCCGCTGGCCGGTGAGACGGTCGAGGCGGACGGCTGGGAGTTCACCGTGGTGGAGGTGGAACGGCACCGGATCGAGCAGGTCCGGGTGTTGCGCCCGGCGGAGCCGGACGACGATGACTGAGCTGCTGGTGACCGTGCTGCTGCTGCTCGGCAACGGGTTCTTCGTGGGCAGTGAGTTCGCGCTCATCGCGTCCCGCCGGACGGTGATCGAGCCGCTGGCCGCCGGGTCGAAGCGCGCCCGGTGGGCGCTGTCGGCGATGAACCAGATCCCGCTGATGATCGCCGGCGCGCAGCTCGGCATCACGGTCTGCTCGCTGGGCCTGGGGGCGATCGCCGAGCCGGCGTTGGCACACCTGCTGGAGCCGCCGTTCCACGAGGCCGGCCTGCCCGAGCGGGCGGTGCACCCGGTGGCCTTCGTGCTGGCCCTGGGCGTGGTGGTCTTCCTGCACACGGTCGTCGGTGAGATGGTGCCGAAGAACATCACGCTGGCCGGCCCGGAGGTGTCCGCACTCTGGCTCGGCCCGGCGATGCTGGCGTTCTGTGTGGCCACCAAGCCGCTGCTGCTCGCGATGAAGTGGGCGGCCCGCCGGGTGCTCGCGATCTGGCGGATCGAGGCGTCCGAGGCGGTGAAGACGGTGTTCACCGCCGAGGAGTTGGCCGGGCTCGTCTCGCAGGCACGGACCGAGGGGCTGCTCGACGCGGAGCAGCACGCCCGGATCACCGGCGCGCTGGCCCTGCACAGCCGCACGGCGGCGGATGCCCTACAGCCGTGGTCGACGGTGGTGACGGTGGCCGAGGACGTCTCGCCGGCGTCGCTGGAGGTGTTGGCGACCCGGACCGGCCGGTCCCGGTTCCCGGTGGTGCAGCGCTCGACCCGTCGGGTGCTCGGCTTCGTGCACGTCAAGGACGTGCTCGGGTACGCGGGACAGGGGCGCCGGTCGCCGGTGCCGGCCCAGGTCTATCGGCCGCTGGCGGTGGTGCCGCCGGAGCGTACGCTGGCGGACCTGCTGCTGGCCATGCGCCGCGAACGGCGGCACATGGTGCTGGTCAGCGACGGCCGGCGCCCTCTCGGTGTGGTCACACTCGACGATGTATTGACTGCAATCGTTGGATGATTCACCAATACCCTTGGTGTGCAGTTGGTTGCCCGACAGTGACGGTTATTCCGCTCGCCTTGATTACCGCCCCGCGCTTCCCTAATGTGGGGCACCGACCGCTGTGGGTCGTCTGCCTCGGCCCTTCCCTCACGCGAGGCGCCCGGCGGTCGGTGGCAAAGGAGTCGGTGCCGGTGGCAACCATGCCCCCTCATCGTCACGACCTGTTTGCGTCTGCTCGGCCGGGTGTTCTGCGCCGTGCCACTCGCCGTCTGCTCGTCCTGACGGCCGCCGCGGTGGTCGGCGCGGGCCTGCTCGCCGCGCCGGTGCACGCCGCGCCGACGGTCGACGAGATCGAAGCGCAGATCGACAAGAAGTGGGAGCAGTTGGAGCCCACCATCGAGCAGTACAACAAGGTCAGGGCGCAGCTGAAGGTCAACCGGCAGAAGTCGGTCGACCTGCAGAAGAAGATCGAGCCGCTGGCGTTGCAGAGCGAGCTGGCGCTCAACCGGGTCGGCGATCTCGCCTCCCGCTACTACATCTCGGGCCCGTCGCACGACATTGGCACGCTGCTGGTCAGCGCCAAGCCGGACACGCTCACCGAGCAGCTCACCATCCTCGATCGGCTGGCCGCGCAGGAGCGCAAGGAGGTCGAGGGTGTCCTTGCCGTACGGGCCAAGTACGACGGCGAGAAGCAGAAGCTGGACACGCTGATCGCGACCCAGACCAAGCAGCAGAACGAGCTGGCGGCCAAGAAGAAGCAGATCGACGCCGAGATCAAGCAACTCGAGGCGTCGATGCCCAAGACCACGGTCAAGACCGCCGGCTGCCCGACCATCAACGGTGTGGTTTCCGTGGCCGCCCAGAAGGCGATCAAGACCGCCTGCCAGCAGGTCGGCGATCCGTACGTCTGGGGGGCCGTCGGCCCGAACTCGTTCGACTGCTCGGGGCTGACCCAGTACGCCTACAAGTCGGCCGGGATCTACCTCACCCACCACACCGGAGACCAGTGGAACGAGGGCAAGGCCGTCTCGCGATCCGAGGCCCGTGCCGGTGACCTGGTCTTCTTCTACTCCGGCCTGAGTCATGTCGGGCTGTATCTGGGTAACAACCAGATGGTGCACGCGCCACGAGCCGGTAAACCGGTGTCGGTGTCCAGCATCAACACCATGCCCGTCGCCGGGTTCCGCAGACCTGGCTGATCCACCCAGGCCCCAGCGCCAACACGACGGCCCCCGGTCACCGACCGGGGGCCGTCGTGGTTTCTCAGCGGGGCGCACCCACCGGGGACGGCAGGAGCTGCACGTCGGCCAGGTCGACGTACATGATGCGGTGGCCGAACTGGATCTGCGCGTACCGGTTCTTGCCGCGGATCACCGTCCAGTCGCCGGGCGAGGAACCGTCGAACGTGCTGGCCCGGTAGTACTCGCCCGGCAGCACCGCGCCGACGGCGTACCGCTGCCCGGCGGCCAGGGTGTACTGCAGCGGCGAGATCGCCTGGTAGGGCACCCCTGCCGGGTAGGCGGCCTGCTCCGGGTAGGCGCGTCCGTAGACCGGGATGGTGGCCCGACCGGGCTTCGGGGTGGCCACCACGCCGACGGTCCAACTGGCGGTGGGCGCGGACGCCGGGTTGTGGAACCACGCCCGCTGCCCGAGGTACCAGATCGCCGTCCAGTCGCCCTGCCGGCCGGCAAGCGCGTACGTCTGACCGGCGGAGGCACGGGCACCGTGGTCCGACACCTCCATCGTGTTGGGGGTGCCGTCGGGGCGCAGCGCGATGTCGTTGACGAGCGGCGCGTCCGCGGCCGGCGCGGAGCGCAGCACCACCGCCGAGGAGCCGCGTGGCGCGCACGGCACACCGGCGGTGACGCAGCCGACGAACGCCGGCTGGTTGGTGGCGAAGTCCGGGTCGATCCGGACCAGACCGGTGGCCGGGGTGCCGGTGTCCAGCCGGGGCGCGTGCAACAGCGTGAAGTAGTGCGTCCAGTCCCAGTACGGGCCGGTGTCCCAGTGCATCCCCCGGACGTTCGCGGCGACGGTGCCGGGCACGTTGTCGTGGCCGATGATGTGCTGGCGGTCCAGCGGGACGCCCAGCCGCAGCGCGAGGTGCCGGACCAGCTTCGCCGAGGCCCGGTACATGGCCTCGGTGTACCAGGTGCCCTGCGCCGCGAAGCCCTCGTGCTCCAGCCCGATCGCCTTGGCGTTGACGTACCAGTTGCCGGCGTGCCAGGCGACATCCTTGGTCCGCACGTGCTGGGCGACGTGCCCGTCCACCGAGCGCAGCGTGTAGTGCCAGCTCACGTAGGTCGGATCCTGCACGAGTTGCAGGGTGGTCGCCCAGCTTCCCTCGGTGTCGTGGATGACGATGTACTCGACCTTCTGCCGGGCGGGCCGGTCGGACAGGTCGTGGTTGCCGTAGTCCCCGTCGCCGAACGCCGCGTAGGGCGCCGGGATCCACTCGCAGGAGATGGTGCGGGGGCACTCCAGCCCGTCCGGGCGGGCGAGCCGGCGCAGACCCAGTCGGTCCAGCCAGGAGCGCTCCGGACGGATCGCCCGGGCCGGCAGCGTGATCCGCGCTCCGTCGTCGGTCGTCCGCGACTCGCCGGTGCCGATGGTGGTGAAGACCTCGTCGGCGAAGGCCGCCGCGGCGTCGGCGGTGTCCGCGCCGGCGTAGCGGGCCACCGCGCCGTACCAGGTGGCCGGGTCGGTGCCGGCACCGACCGGCGCGCCCAACTCCCGCTGGTACGAGGCCAGCAGCGCCGCGCCGCCCCGGATGTTCACACCGACGTCGGTACGCAGCGAGTCGGTGGCCGCGCCGGTCAGTGCGGCGGCGGCGTCCACGGTCTGCAACGCGGCGGCCGATGGTGCCGGGTCCGCCGACCGAGGCGCGGGTGCCAGCGCGGTACGGGAGTCGTCGCCGCGCGGATCCTCGGTGCCGGTGCCGGTGCCGGTGCCGGTGCCGGCGTCGTGGTGGCCGGCCGTGGGCAGGGCGGCCACGTGTCTGGCGTCGGTCAGGTGCATCGGGCCGTAACCGCCGCTGGTGCTGGGTGTGCCGGCGTTGCTGTCCCAGCGGGACTCCAGGTAGGAGACGCCGAGCAGCACGTCGGTCGGTACGCCGAACTCGGCCGCCGCGGCGGCGTACTGCTGCTGGCGGTCGCCGGTGGGTGCGGCGGCGGCGTGGGCGGGTAGCGGTACCGCGGTCGCGGCGGCGACCACGGCGGCGGCGAGCAGTGCGCGCCGGCCGGGGGACAGGGTTGGATGGTGCATCGAACCCCCTAGATTCCACGGGTGCAGGTCAGGTCACCTTCGCGCCGCCCGGGAGCCCACGTCAATACCTTTCTATGTGTCGACCTGCCTGGAAAGAAATCTTCGCGTGTGGTCGGGGCTCCTCTCCGATCGGTACGGAGTGTCACGGCCGCGCGGGTTGCGGAGTGGTAACGGGCGTCTCTACTCTGGTCTTTTGTCGGCCCGATAGCAGCTCCGCCCAGCCCGGGCGGTAACGGACCGACACCGCCGAGTCGTTTCCGAACGAACCGGGGACCCATGTCCCCCGGGGTGAATCCGCAGCCACTGCGGTAGGGCGCCGACTTCCCGCCCGAACCCGTCAGCTAACCCGGTAGGCGGTCAGGAAGAAGGAGTACGGAACCCCGGTGGCACTCCATGCCCCGCGGCCGTCGTCCGAGCGGTCGGCAGCAGCCGGCCCCATGTCGATCGCGCCGCGCCCACGCTGGTCCCGCTTCACCACCGCGCTCGCCGCACTGGCCGGCGTCGCCGTCGTCCTGACCGGCAGCGCCACGCCGGCCCACGCCGACCCGTCCGTCGCCGAGATCGAGCGCCAGATCGACGCCGACTGGAACAAACTCGAACCGATCATCGAACAGCACAACGCCACCCGGATCGACCTCGCCGCCAAACGCAGGCAGGCCGGCGCGCTGGCCGCCCGGATCGCCCCGCTGGAGCGCCAGGTCGACGCCGCGATGGACAAGGTCAGTGCCCTGGCGGTGCGCGCGTACAAGGGCGAGAACGTGCTGACCGTCAACGCCGTACTGGGCAGCCGGTCGCCCAGCGAGGTGGTCGGGCAGCTCGAGATGCTCGACCGCTTCGCGCACAACCAGCAGCAGGACGTCCGCGAGGTGGCCGACCTGCGCGACCAGTTGGCCGGGCAGAAGGCGCCGCTCGACGCGATGGTGGCCCAACTGACCCGCACCGAGGCTCAGCTGGCGGCGAAGAAGAAGCAGATCAACGAGGAGATCGACAAGCTGCAGAAGCTGCGCCTCAAGGTGTACGGCAGCGGTGGCGGCGGTCCGCTGCGCCCGGCGCCCTGCCCTGCCAGCTATCCCGGTGGCGCCGCCGGCACGGCGGTCAAGTTCGCCTGCGCGCAGATCGGCAAGCCCTACGTCTGGGGTGCCGAGGGCCCGAACTCGTACGACTGCTCCGGGCTGATGCTGGCCGCCTGGGCGAAGGCCGGGGTGTCCCTGCCGCACAACGCCGCCGCGCAGAGCCGCGCCACCAAGAAGGTCAGCAAGGGCGACCTGCGCCCCGGCGACCTGGTCTTCTACTACAGCGACATCCACCACGTCGGCATGTACGTCGGTGACGGCTGGGTGGTGCACGCCTCGCAGGCCGGTGAACCGGTCAAGATGAAGAGGGCCGACGACGGTCAGGTCCACAGCTACGGCCGTCCAGGCTGATCAGTGCGCGGACCGGGGGCCCGTCGCGATCCGTCGCGGCGGGCCCCCGTCGTCACGGGTTCAGCGGGTGGGCCAGGTGCGCCAGTGCTGCCAGGCGCGACTCGGCGTCGGCCCCCGCTGCCCCTGGTAGCGCGAGCCGTAGACCGCCGAGCCGTACGGGTGCTCGGCCGGCGAGGAGAGTCGGAAGATGCAGAGCTGCCCGATCTTCATGCCCGGCCAGAGCGTGATCGGCAGGTTCGCCACGTTCGACAGCTCCAGCGTGACGTGACCGGAGAAGCCGGGGTCGATGAAACCGGCGGTGGAGTGCGTGAGCAGCCCCAGCCGCCCCAGCGAACTCTTGCCCTCCAGTCGGCCGGCGAGCTGGTCACCCAGCGAGATGACCTCCAACGTCGAGGCGAGCACGAACTCGCCGGGGTGCAGCACGAACGGCTCCCCGTCGGGCACCTCGATCGCCGACGTCAGGTCGTCCTGCTGCATCGCCGGGTCAATGTGGGTGTAGAGATGGTTGTTGAAGACCCGGAACAGCCGGTCCAGCCGCACGTCGATGCTGGAAGGTTGGACCAGGGTGGGCTCGAACGGCTCCAGGCCCAGCGTGCCGGCCTTGATCTCGGAGACCAGGTCGCGGTCGGAGAGCAGCATCGGACCACCATAGCGGCGGCCCGAAAACCCACCAGATTCGGTGCCGGTGACCAGCGCGTCGAGGTCGCTGCTCGTACATTTGTTCGATAGAATGCTCGCATGGCTTCCTGGTCCGAATTCGCCGCCGACGAGCCCCGACTCGCCGACGGGATCCGCGTTCTCCTCCAGCAGTACGGGCCGGGCTTCGGCTACCTGGCCACGGTCCGCGCCGACGGCGGGCCCCGGGTCCATCCGGTCTCCCCGGTCATCACCGACGAGGGTCTGTTCTGCTTCGTCATCGACTCTCCGAAGCGCCGTGACCTCGAACGCGACGGCCGCTACGCGCTGCACTCGTTCCCCCCGGAGGAGAGCGACGACGAGGCGTACGTGGCGGGGCGTGCCCGTCCGGTGACCGATCCGGTCCGGGTGGCGCACCTGGCGCAGAGCGCCCGCGCCGAGCCGCAGGTCGACTGGAGGCTCTTCGAGTTCACCGTCGACGTGGCGATGCTCACCCGCCGCGAGCAGCACCTCGCGGGCGTCCCCGGCCTCCCGGCGGGCCGTCCGGCCGTTCGGGTCTGGCTCGACCCGCACGCTCCGGCGGCGACTGCCGCGCCACTCACCGCGCCGCAGACGCGCCCGGTCCGCCGCAGCCGTGACGTCCAGTGCACAGCCGCCTGACCACCACGGCCCAGAGACAGCCGGTGCCGGCTCCGTGCTGACGGAGCCGGCATTCGGCTGTACGCCCGGCACTGCCCCCCTGCGCCGCGCCGCCGCGCGCTGCCCTGCCCTGCCCTGCCCTGCCCCCCCCCGCCCCCCCCCCCCCCCCCCCGCCCCGCCCCGCCCCGCCCCGCCCCGCCTCGCCCGGCCCCGCCCGGCCCCGCCCGGCACCGCCTCGCCCCGTCCGGCCCTGCCCGGCACCGGCCTGCGGGCGCCATCCCGCATGATCGACTCGGTTTTCATGAAATCGCGGTGTCCCGGCCGCTCGGACACCCCGACTTTCAGGAACCCGAGTGGATCAAGTCGGACGGAACCCTGGCTGAACCAGGCAGAGCGGGCAGAGCGGCACGCGGGCAAGCCGCGGGTCGGGGTGCGTGCATGCACGGGCACGGCGACTCGGGTACAGTGGTGCCGCTTGCGGGTGTAGTTCAATGGCAGAACATCAGCTTCCCAAGCTGACAGTGCGGGTTCGATTCCCGTCACCCGCTCCACGCACGGAAGCCCTGGTCAGGACCGATGGTCCCGCCAGGGCTTCCGTCGTTCTAGATGACTGAAGCAGGGCGCTGTGCCATTAGCTCGCCTCGGCGTGCGGTCCGTCGCCCTCGGCAACCCGCTTGACCTTGCGCTTGCTCGGCTTGTGTCGGGCCGCCTTGACGGCCTTGTCGATCGCGTCGGCGATGACCTGGTCGGCCTCCCGATTGGCGTGCTGATAGATCAGCGCTGCGCGGGGACTGTCGTGGCCCATCCGGGCCATGATGTCTCGCAGGCTGGCGCCGGGCGCCCGCGACGCGAGCGTGTTGCCGGGTCCGGTGCGCGGGCTACCCGGCGGCGCAGCTGACGTTGTTGAGCGTGAACGCGATCGGCGCCGCGTCGCTGGCCTGCCAGGTGCCCAGGACGCCAAAGACCACCGAGGCGCCCGGCGCCACCAGGGGGTTGTAGCTGGCGTTCCGGGCCGTGACGGTGGCACCGCTCTGCTGGGCGGTGGCGGACCAGGACTGGACGATGTGCTGGTCACCGGGGAAGGTGAAGCTGAGCGTCCAACCGTTGACCGGCACGGTGCTGGTGTTCTTGATGGTGATTTGGGCGGTGAAGCCTCCCGGCCACTCGCTCCCGGTGCGGTAGCTCACGGTGCAGGGCGCCGCCGGCGGCGGGTCGATCGGCACCGTGGCGGTCCGGGTGAGCAGGGTGCCGGTGGCGTCGTCCTCTACCCGGACCGTGACCTCCAGGCCGGTGGCCGTACAGCCGGAGGGCACAAAGTAACCGTCGTGCCAGCTGAAGGTCGCGCCCGGATCGACGGTGACCGCCCAGCCAGGCAGCGGGGGAAGGGCCGGGCAGCCGGTGGGGATGCCGGGGGTGGAGCCGACGAATCGGGCGTAGATCGCCGTGGAGACCTGTTGCTGTTGCGCGGTGCAGTTCTGCCCGACGGCCGTGGCGGTGACGGCCTGGCCCGGAACCACCCGCGGCGGGTTGAAGGTGAGCGACTGGATCTGGACGGTACCGGCGCAGGCGTCGGCCGGGACGGTCGCGCCGGCCGGGGCGGTGCCGGCTGGATCGGCCTGCGCCGCCGCTGCGGGGACGGCCAGTGCACCGGCGGCGCAGACGGCGGCCGCGGCGAGGGTCAGGAGCGTACGCAAGAGGGTCCTCCTGGGCGAGCCGGGGGATACAGGCGTCGCCAGTTGACCGCATCAATCAATGCCTGTCAATTGAGGGGATCGGAGGTTTCCAAGCTGACAGTGCGGGTTCGATTCCCGTCACCCGCCCCACGATCGAGGCCCTGGCCGCGACGAGGAGATCGGCCAGCCCGTAGACCAGGTGAAGGCTTTGCGTCGCCATCTACCGTGGGTGCGGACAACCGAACAGGAGCGACGTCTACGGGGAGGCGGCGTGGCCAAGCGGTACCGCCGACGCGTACGACGGACGCGACAGTGGACGCCCGAATCGTCGGTTGACCCGATCCAGCAGGAACCTCGCAGCCGATGGCGTCCCGGCTACTGGCTCCGGCACCCGGCCATTGGCGTTGCCTTTGGCGGACTGCTGGTCATGGCCACCCTGTACTGCGGCCTCGGGAACCTGCACCACCGGAACGACATGGTGGAACGGGGGGAGCGGACGGTCGGGACGGTGCGCGAGGTGCACGGCCGAAAGTGGTGGGTGTCGGTCAGCTTCACCACCCGAAGCGGGGAGAAGGCCACCACTTGGATCAACTATTCTCCGTGGAACGAGCCGAGTGTCGGTGAAGAGGTCGACGTGATCTACGACCGGGTCGACCCGATCGGCAGCGCCTACCTGTCGGGCGACGAACCGGGCCTGCTCTCCGGAATCCTTCTCCTCGGCGGCGGCGGCGGGTTAGCGCTGGTCTACGCGTGGTGGCTGCGGCGGAACTGGAACCGGCTGCGAGGCGAGGCGGAGGCGTGGCGCAGCCGCTACCCGGTGCCTCGACTCGGCGCACGTCGATAGCGGGGCCGGAAGGCGATCGACTGCGCGGGCGGGTCCAGTGCGCGGGCTCTACCGATAGTCGGCGAACACCCGGCGATCCACGCCGTCAACGGTGACCGGGCCGCCGTGGGGAAGGATCCACTGTGGTCGGGTGTGGCCGAAGGGGATGCCGACGCAGACGACTGCCTCCGGGTTGTAGCGGGTCACCACGTCGACGACTGTGTCGCGCTGCTGCTCGCGTAGCCGTGCCCGCTCCGCGGCGGGGGGTCGGCGCGTCTGGTCGGAGACCGGGGGGCGGGCGACCAGCACCGCGTCGACGGCGCTGAGGAGGCCGCGTTCACCGAGCGATCGGACGATCCAGCCGACCTCGCGGGCCGGGAGAAGCTCCTCCGACGTCTCGATGACCAGCACCCCGCCCCGCAGGGCCTCCGGAGTGGACGGGAAGCGCCCCGCCGTCAGGATCCACTGGATGACCTCCAGGCAGCCACCCCAGGTGGGGCCGGTAACTGCTCGACGCGGCCCGTACCAGCTCCATGGTTCCGTCGGTTCGCGCTCTCCGAAGGACGTCAACGCCTGCGGGTCGGCCCAGTCGATCCCGATGTCCTCGGACTCGCCCGGGTCGGTGATCTCCAACCGCTCGCCGGTGAGTAACGCCGCTCGCAGCGACCGGGCGTGGATGTCGTCCACGGCCGGCCCGGGGCCGAGGTGCACCTGGGAGGACCCACCGTAGAAGCTGGCGATGCCGAGGCCCCAGAGCCACTGGTGCAGGTTGGTGTTGTCGCTGGTGCCGAGGAACGGCTTCGGATCGGCTCGGGCGAGGTCGGCGTCCAGATGCGGGATGACGGTGATCTGGTCGTCGCCTCCGACAACGGCGAGAAGGCCGCGTACCTGGGGATCTGCGAAGGCGGCGTTGATGTCCGCCGCCCGCGCCGCCGCGGGCGCACCCACCGTGCGGGTGGTCGGGTATTCGACCGGCACGAGGCCGGTCAGGTCGGCGAGCCGTCGCATGGCCTGTTCGTGGATCTCGGGAAAGGCGCCGGCCGCGGCGAAGGACGGCGAGAGAACCGCGATCTTGTCCCCGGGTCGAGCCTTCCGAGGGCGAACAAGCTCATGTGTCATGACGAGATCCAACAGGTACGCCAGGCCGTCCGCATCTCATTTCGTTACAGGTTCCAGGAGCACCACGGGGATCTCCCGCGTGATGCGTTGTTGGTAGGCGGCGTACTCCGACCTGGCCGACACCATCAAGCGCCACAGATGCGGACGCTCCCCGGCCGTGGCGGGGCGCGCGTACGCGCCGAAGGTCTCCGTACCGACCTGCACCGTGACGTACGGGTCGGCGAGCAGGTTGAGGTACCACGCGGGGTGGCGGTCTGCGCCGCGGTTGGAGGCGGCCAGCACGTAGTGGTCGCCGTCGCGTTCGTAGACGAGCGCGGTGCGGCGCAGTTTGCCGGTCTGTCGGCCTCGGGTCGTCAGGAGCAGGTCGTTCACGCCGGGCCGGGGCCGGCCGCCAGTCTCCTCGAACCGGCGGATGTGCTCCGCGACCCAGGCGTTCGGGCTGTCGTGGACCTCGGGCATCAGACCTCCCGGACACTCGCGGCGGCGCGGTGGTGGCGGGGGGCCTCGATCTCGTCGACAAGTGCGATCGCGAAGTCCGCATAGCTGATCCGACTGGCTGGGTCGCCATGTTCGGCGATCCGGTAGTGGCCGGTGCGTGTGCCGCCGTGGTCGAAGTCACCGGCGGGGGCCAGGTAGGCCCAGTCGAGGTCGGAGGTCCGAATCTCGTCGAGGCCCGCTGCGTGACCGAGGTAGAAGGGCCGGTACTCGTTCGGGTAGCCGGGCTGGTCCATCAGAGCGGCACCGGATGCCCCGGGCATGATCGAGGCGAGACCGACCACCACCAGGCGACGTACCCCCGTCTTGGTCAGGCCGGCGGCCAGGGCGCGCGACGATGCGGTGAAGAAGTCGTGCGGCGGTACGGACAGGTCGACGGCGGCGCTGATGGCGGCGTCGTGCCCGGCGGCTGCCTGCGCGATGCTCCCGGCGTCGGTCACGTCGCCTGCCACCACCCGTACGTCGGGCAGGTCGCCGTGGTCAGCGGGGTTGCGCACCAGGGCGGTGACCTGGTGGCCGCGTCGTCGCGCCTCGGCGACGGCCTGCCGTCCGGCCCGACCGCCCGCGCCAAAGACCACGATCCTCATGAGTCACGCCTCTCGCCAGAGGCCGGAGCCCGTGCACCCGGCCGATGTGCCGACGCTATCGAGGGTCGTGGTTACCGCCGGGATACCAGTTACCGTTTGGTGATGAGGCAACCCCTGCCCGCCGACATGTTCGACGAGCTGTGCCCGTCCTCGCTCAACCCGATCCGATTCGGCGACAAGTGGGCGGCGCTCATCATCCGCTGCCTGGAGCAGGGGCCTCGCCGGTTCTCGGAGCTGCGCGTGCCGCTGCGCCGCGTCACTGCCAAGGTGCTCACCCAGTCGCTGCGCTCCCTCGAACGGGACGGGCTGGTCAAGCGCACCGTCTTCACCGAGGTCACCCCGCACGTGGAGTACGAGCTGACGCCGGTGGGCCGCAGCATGCTCGAACCGATCGCGGTTGCCTGCGCCTGGACCGAGCAGCATTGGGACCAGTTGCTCGACGCCCGCGAGTCGTACGACAACGCCACCCGGCGCAACCGCGCTGGGTGACCCCGCGTGCCACCGGCGCGGCGCAGGGCCAGGAAAGCGTGGTCGACCTCGTCCGGAGAGCCGTTGGCGGTGCACCACGGTGACACGGATGCTTCTCACGATCGTGGCAGGATCTGCCAGGTGCAGGTCAGGATGCTTGGTCCAGTCGAGGTTCGCACGGACGTCGGCACCGTCATCGATGTGCCGGGCGCGCGGCTGCGCGGGCTGCTGACCGCCCTCGCGCTCAACCCGGGTCGAGTGGTCCCGAAGGGGACCCTCGTCGACTGGATCTGGGGTGAACATCCGCCCTCCGATGCGGCAAACGCCCTGCACCGCCTGGTTTCCCGGCTGCGGAAGGCGCTGCCGGAGGGATCGATCGAGGGACAGCCGGACGGCTACCGGTTGATTGTCGAACCCGACGACGTGGACGCCGTACGGTTCGAACGTCTCGTCGGCCTGGCCCGCGATGACGAGGGCCAGCAGCGGGGACAGCGGCTGCGTGAGGCCCTCGACCTGTGGCGTGGTGCGGCGATGCAGGACGTCGGTCTGGTCGACAGCGCGGCGCTCGACGCGGCGGTCACCCGGTTCGACAGGCTGCGTCTGACCGCCCAGGAGGATCGCTTCGACGTGGAGGTCGGCCTCGGCCCTGGTCCGGAGCTGGTCGCGGAGCTGACCGACCTGGTGGCCGCGTACCCGGTACGGGAACGGCTGGCTCTCGCGTTGATGCGGGCCCTCGGCGCGAGCGGCCGGGACAACGAGGCGCTGCTCGTGTATCAGCGCACGAGTGCGGCCCTGGCCGACGCGCTGGGTGTCGACCCCTCGCCGGAACTCTCGGCGTTGCACGTCGCGCTCCTGCGGGGTGAGGTGCAACGGCGCGAGGAGAACCGGAAGACCAACCTTCGTGCCGAACTGAGCAGCTTCATCGGCAAGGACGAGGCCGTCGCCGAGGTCGGCGCGCTCGTCGCCGAACACCGACTCACGACCCTGATCGGCCCGGGTGGCTCCGGGAAGACCCGGCTGGCCACGGAAACCGCGCGCAGAATGCTCGACAACCTGCCGGACGGCGCCTGGCTCGTCGAGTTCGCCGCCATCGGCGCGGACGGTGACGTGGTGCAGGCGACGCTCGCAGGGCTCGGACTCCGGGACGCGCTGCTCGGCGAGCCACCGAGCATGGAGTTGATCGACCGGCTCGTCGCCGCGATCCGCGAGCGGGAGGCGTTGCTGATCCTGGACAACTGTGAGCACGTGATCGAGTCGGCGGCGGTGCTCGCGGACCGGCTGCTCGGGGAGTGTCGGCGACTGCGGATCATCGCGACGAGCAGGGAACCGCTCGGCATCACCGGCGAGGCGCTCTGGCCGGTCGCGCCGCTGGCCCTGCCGGACGTCGATGCCGATCCCAACGAGATCGAGACCTCTCCCGCTGTCCGGTTGCTGCGCGACCGAGCGGGCGCGGTGCGCAGGGATCTGGCGGTCGACGCCTCCACGTTGTCGACGATGGCGCGGATCTGTCGGGCGCTGGACGGAATGCCGCTGGCGATCGAGCTGGCCGCCGCCAGGTTGCGCACGATGTCCATCGACCAGCTCGCCAGGCGGCTCGACGATCGGTTCCGCCTCCTGACCGGCGGCAGCCGTACCGCGTTGCCCCGGCACCGAACGTTGCGCGCGGTGGTCGACTGGAGTTGGGAGCTGCTGAGCGACGCGGAACGGGCGGTCCTGCGCCGGCTCTCGGTGTTCTCGGGCGGGGCGAGCCTCGAAGCGGCCGAACGGGTCTGTGCCGGCGACGAGGTCGAGCCGGAGGATGTGCTCGAGTTGGTCACCGCGCTGGCCGAGAAGTCGCTGGTGGTCGCCGAGGGCGATGAGGCCCCGCGCTACCGGATGCTCGGCACGATCAAGGAGTACGCCGCGCATCGCCTCCTTAAGGCGGGAGAATCGGACCTGGCGCGCCACGCGCATCTGACGTACTTCATCGAACTGACCGCGACCGCGGAGCCGCAGCTTCGCCGCGCGGACCAGGTGAAATGGCTCGCCACTCTCGAAGTTGAACATGACAACATCGGGTCCGCGATGCGCGGTGCCCTCGCCGCAGGCGAAGCGCACGCGGCCATGCGGCTGGCCGCAGGTGCCGGGTGGTACTGGTGGCTCGGTGGCCACCGGACCGAAGGCATGGAGTTGATCACGGCGGCCACTGAGACGCCTGGTGAGGTCAGCGACGAGATCCGGGCCACGGTGTACGCGCTCGTCGTGCTCTTCGTGAACTCGGGACCGGGCGACGAGCACCAGGCGGCGGAGTGGATCCACAAGGCGTACGAGTTCAGCCAACGCAGTCACGCCAGCCACCCGGGGATGGCGCTCGTCGTCCCGCTGGAACGCATGCTGCGAGATCCGGACGCGATCCTGCAGGCGTGGGAACCGCTGCTGGACGACGAGGATCCCTGGGTACGCGCACTGGCCCGGTTGCAACTGGGCAAGATGCGGATCATTTTCGGCCAGGACGGTCGGGACGTGGAAGCACATCTCGTGGCGGCGCTCGCCGAGTTCCGGGCACTCGGCGAACGGTTCGGGATCTCGTTCGCCCTTACCGAGCTGGCGGAGCTGATCGCCGTACGCGGTGAGTTCGCCCGTGCGTGCGAGCACTACGAGGAGGCGGCTGCGGTCGTCACCGAGGTCGGCACCGTCGAGGACGTCATCCGGATGCGGTCCCGGCAGGCTCAGCTGTACTGGTTGCTTGGCGACGAGGAGTCCAGCGCGGCGGCCATGGCCGAGGCGCGGCGGTGCGCGGCGCGGGTCACGTGGCCGGGTGCGTTGGCCGTGTTGGCCCTGTCCCAGGCGGAACTCGCTCGCTGGCGCGGTCACGCCGAAGAGGTGGCCCACCAGGTTGGTGTCGCGACGACCCTGTTGCGCGACGAGGCGACGCAGCCGTACATCCGCGTCGTGACCCACGACCTGCTCGGTTATGTCGCGGAAGATCTCGGTGCGGCGGGCAGACACCATTCCCTGGCCTGCGAGGCGGCGGCGACGACGGGGCACGCCCCGTCGATCGCGCGGGTGCTCGTCGGAGTCGCGGATCTGGCGCTGCGCCGGGACCAGCATGAGCTGGCCGCGCGGCTGCTCGCCGCGAGCACCGGTGTGCGCGGACGGCAGGATCTTTCCCAGCCGGACGTGGCTCGGATCGAGCAGGAAGTACGGCGCCGCCTCGGCGAAGTGAGATTCGCAGAGGCGGCGCGAGAAGGCAGTCGGACGGACTGGAGCCGGTTGGTCGCGGTCACGCTCGCTTCGTGAACGTGGAACGTGCCCACAGGTATCCGACGAGAGCGATTCCGACGCACCAGGCGAGGGCGGGGATCACGTCACCGGCGGACGGCGTTCCGTTGAGGAACCCGCGCAGAGTTTCGATGATCGGTGTGAAGGGCTGGTATTCCGCGAACTCCCGCAGCCCAGGGCCCATCTTGTCCGCCGGCACGATCGCGCTGCTGAAGAACGGCAGCATGACCAGCGGTACGGAAGCCAGCCCCGCCGTTTCCGGAGACTTCGCCGAGAGCCCCAGGGCGACCGTGAGCCAGCCGGCGGCGAAGCCGAGCAGCACGATGATGCCGATCACGCCGAGCCAGCCGAGGAGGCTCGCCGACGGACTGAATCCGAGTAGGAAGGCCACCCCGACCAGGGCCGCGATGGCGACCAGGTTGGTCAGTACGCTGGCGACGACGTGACCGGTCAGCACCGCGCCTCGGGAGACGTGCATGACTTTGAACCGGTTGATGATGCCCTTCGTCATGTCGGAGTTCACCGCCGTCGCGGTGGCCCCGAGGCCGTAGCAGACCGCCAACAGCATCAGTCCCGGAGTGGCGTAGTCGATGTAGTCGACGCCGACGTTGAAGGCGTCGCCGAACATGTACACGAACATCAACATGATCACGATCGGCATCAGGACCGCGTTGAACACCGAGGTCGGGTTCCGGGTGAGGTGCGTGAAGTTGCGACGCAGCATGACGATCGAATGGGACTTGGCGCTCATTTCGCGGAAACCTCCGGGGTGCGGGTGCCCGTCAGGGCGAGGAAGACGTCATCGAGGTCCGGCGTCTGTACGGAGAACCCCTCGGCGGTGATCGCGTACTCGTCGAGTCGGTCCAGCAGGGCCCGCAACGAGGCGGTTCCGCCGTCACCGGGAACCCGCAGCGCCAGTGCCTCGTCGTCCCGGGTGGAGCCGTCGAGCACCCGGGCGGCGGCGTCGAGTTCGGCGACGGTGGTGAAGCGGAGCCGGACGTGGGTGCCGGGGATCTGGCGCTTGAGCTCGTCGGGCGTGCCCTGGGCGACGACACGCCCCTGGTCGAGGACGGCGATCCGGTCGGCGAGCTGGTCGGCTTCCTCGAGGTACTGGGTGGTGAGGAAGATCGTCACGCCGTCGGCCACCAGGTCCCGGATGATCGACCACATCGTGCGGCGGCTGCGCGGATCCAGGCCCGTCGTCGGCTCGTCGAGGAAGATGATCCGCGGCTCGCCGACGAGCGTCATCGCCAGGTCCAGCTTGCGGCGCATGCCACCGGAATAGGTCGACACCGGCTTCTGCGCGGACTCCGTCAGCTCGAACCGCTCCAGCAGCTCCGCGACGACCCTTCGGCCGTCCTTGGCGGGCACCTGGCTCAGGTCCACCATCAGCTGCAGGTTCTCGCGTCCGGTCAGCAGCTCGTCCACGGCCGCGAACTGACCGGTGACCCCGATCGCCGCGCGTACCGCCTTGGCCTGGGTGACGGCGTCGTGTCCGGCGATGCGTACGGTCCCGCCGTCGGCCTTCACCAGTGTGGTCAGCACGTTCACTGTCGTCGTCTTGCCCGCCCCGTTCGGGCCGAGCAGGGAGAAGATCGTGCCCGCGGGGACATCCAGATCGATGCCGTCGAGCACGACCCTGTCCTTGTAGGCCTTTCGCAGCCCGGAGACTGCAATCGCTGAACTCGTCATGCAGCTACCATCGGCGGCCGGCCTGTCACCGCCCTGACGCGACGGTGACACGGCCACTGACACGGTGTCCCACCTCGTTCCCGCCCCGACTTCGGGCAGGACTGCAACAGATTCGCCCCGACCGGCAATAGTCAGGTGTGACGAGCCAGATACAACCGTCTGACCAAGACCTGTGGTCGACAATCGCAGCCGGTGACGAGGTCGCCTTCGCCCGGCTTTTCGACAGGTACGCCAAGGCGGTCTACAACCACGTGTTCCGGCTCACCGGCTCCTGGGCGCTCGCCGAGGACGTGACGCAGGCGACCTTCCTGGTCGCGTGGCGTAGGCGCGGCGAAGCGGCGGTCCTGGTGGACGGGTTGGTGTTGCCGTGGCTGCTGGTGGTCGCCACCAATACGACACGCACCGAGTGGCGTTCGGCCCGGCGGTGGTGGACAGCCCTGCGGAGGTTGCCACCGGAGCGGGAGGCGGACGCGGACCCGGCCGGCGACATCGTCGCGCGGCTCGATGACGAGCGGCAGATGAAGAAGATCTTGGCGGTGGTCCGCCGACTACCTCGCGCGGAGCGGGAGGCGGTGGCCCTGTGTCTGTGGTCCGGCGTGCCGTACGGCGAGGCGGCGACGGTGCTCGGCATCAGCGAAGGCGCGCTCCGTTCGCGCGTGAGCCGCGCACGGGCTCGGCTGGCACGGATGGTTACCGATGGCAACAAGCAGGAGGAAGAGCGATGAGGGACATTCTCGACACGCCTGCCGAGCGTGAACTGCCGCCCGGTGAGGCGGCGCGAATGCGAGCGGACCTGATGACGTCGATCCGCCGGCCTCGGCTCCGGCGCCGCACGGCCGTACGACTCGGAATGGCCACCGTGGCGACGGCTGCGGCGGTGGTGGCCGGCGTGGCGATGGTGCCGAACGACGGGGAGGTGCGGCACCTGGCGATGGGTTCGAGTGAACTGTCACCGACGCTGCACCAGGCGGTGGAGCGGTGCCTGAAGTGGAACACGCAGATGGAGCGGCTTCCACTGTCGGTTGACGATGTGGCCGTGGCCGCCGAGCAGGACCACCGCGGCCTGGTGCTGTTCATCACGGACACCGGATATTTCACCTGCGAGGTCACGATGCGGCCGGGTGAGGAGATCAGTGGGGGTGCCACAGGTGAACGCGTCTGGCCGCAACGGGCTTGGTTGCCTGGCCCGGTCCAGCGGCTCCTGCTCATGTCGACCGAAGCCGACGGAGGCGACGTCGGGGTGACCGGCCGGGTCAGCGCTCGCGTGCACCGGCTGGTGCTCGAACACGGAGACGGCCACACGACCACGGCGCGGTTGGTGAACGGGGTGTTCGGCCTGCTCACCGATGATGCCAATGTCACCAGGGACGCCGAGTTGGTCAGCTTTGACTCCGCCGGCGTGGAGATTGGCCGCCGACTGCTGTTCGGTTCGTCGCACGAGTTCGATCACTGTTACGTGGACTCGGCCGGCACCGTCGTCTACGGCGAGCCGGGAGCTGACTGCCGACCCGCCGAGCCCTGGGGGCGATAGGCGAGCCCGGTGAACGCCCGCGTCCTGTCGGGCGTTCACCGGGATCAGCAGGTCGATCTCAGCGCGCCGGCGGAGCGCCGCCCAACTCCTGGTGGCGGCGGAGCAGTTCCCGTAGGGCGTTGATCTCGGCAGCCAGTGCGGCCTGCCCCTGCTCGGTGATCCTGATCCAGGTCTTGGGTCTGCGGCCGTGGTAGCCCCGGTCGATCTGGATCAGCTCGGCCTCCTCCAGCACGGCGAGGTGTCGGGAGAGGTTGCCGGCGGTGAGTTCGAGTGCGTCGCGGAGGTAGGCGACCTCCACCCGCTCGGCCTCGGCGGCGATGGTGAGGATGCCGAGCCGGTTGCGCTGGTGGACGGTGTCGCTGAGCCCGTTCGTCGGGTGCCCGCCGGGGCCGGTGCCGGTGCTCATGTCGACCTCTTACCGGTGGTGAAAAGAGCGATGATGCCACCGACGAGCAGGATCGGCGCAGGCAGTAGGGCCGCCAGCAGGAAACTGTGTCGGCTCAGGTCGCCCGGCTCGAAGTTCGCGGTCTGGAAGTAGACGTTCACGAGGACGACCGCTGCGGCGTAGCCCACGGCGACGGCCGCCAGGCCGCGACTGCGTTCCAGTCGGGCCAGGACCAGCAGACCCACCGCGATGACCAGGTGCGGAAACATGCCGCGATCAGAGACGCCCAACAGCGGTGTGGTCAGCCAGCTTGTCGCGCTCGACACCGCGGTCGCCGAGTTGAGCAGGAGGAACCGCAGCACGATCGGCAGGACGAGGCCGACCAGCGTGCCGACGATGCCGGCGATGACGTACGTCCGGGTCGGTGTCTGCACGCCCACCCGCGCGCCACGCCACCGGTACCAGCCGAGGGTCAGCAGGTAGCCGCCGATGAGCGCCACCAGCCAGTACCACCCGAGGGCCGCCGAGCGTTCGAGGAAGTCCCCACCGAGGCCGGTCAGCGCGGAATTGCCCTGTGTGGCGCGCATGGCGAGGGGGTCGGCCGACTCCACGTACAGGGGTCCCGCCGCCACCACCAGGAGACCGAACAGCAGGAGTGGCAACCAGTAGGCGTGCCGGGCGACCCGGGTACGCCGCCGAAGCGCGGCCACCGACGCGAGGAGTTCTCCGGGGGTGTCTCTGTCGTCTGGCGCGGTGCTCCGTTGTTCCGACACGGTGGCCTCCAGCCTGCTCGGGATCTCCTGCACTGCCAATAGGTTTGCATTGCAAATCATTTTGCGCAAGAGGGTCGGGCGAACAGTGGGGCGCGCCGTATCGACGGTGGTAGTTCCACCGGAGCCGTGGCGCGGCTAGGGTCCGGCGTGGAGGTGGTCCGTGTTCACCGAAGCCTTTCCGATCGTGACGACACCTGACCTGCCACGACTGATCGGGTTCTACCGGGACGTGGTCGGCTTCGAGTTGACCTACCGGTTCCCGCAGGAGGGTGAGCCGGAGTTCGTCGCACTCCGGTTGGGCAACGGCGAACTCGGGCTGGCCGCCAACCCGGAAGCCGGCGAGCCGACCGCCGCGCACCGCTGGGAGCTGTGCGTCTACGCCGACGACTGCGACGCCGCCGTGCACGCTCTGCGCTCGGCCGGTGCGACGGTCACCGAGGAGCCGGTCGACCAACCGTGGGGTGAGCGGTCCGCCCGGGTCACCGACCCCGACGGCAACCGCATGCTGGTGCTGTCCCGCCTGCCCTAGTGGTCGGCGTCCCGTCAGCGTCGCCAGAACAGCAGGTGGGTGACTCCGCTGGGGCTGGGCACCGACTCACTGTGGAAACGGTCGAGCAGTTCGTCCGGGCTGTCCCACAACCGCTCGCCCCGGTCGAGGTCGACGGGCGCGACGGCGATGTGCATCGTGTCGACCAGGTCGGCCTCGATGAACTCGCGGATGGTGGCGACCCCACCACCGAGGCGTACGTCCCGACCGTCGGCTGCCTGCTTCGCCTCGGCCAGGGCGTCGGCCGGGCTGACATCGCGGAAGTGAAACGTGGTGTCGGACAGGCTGAACGACGGGCGCACGTGGTGGGTGAGCACGAAGACCGGCGTGTGGAACGGCGGATTGTCGCCCCACCAACCCTGCCAGTCGTGGTTTTCCCAGGGGCCACGCTGGGGGCCGAACTTGTTGCGACCCATGATCTCCGCGCCGATGTTGCACTCGGCGTCGCGGGTCAGGTAGTCGTCCAGGCCGCGAGTGCCGCCCGGCTCGGTGCGATACACGAAGCTGGCGGTGGCGGCCCGCCAGGAGAACAGCGGGGTGGGGTCCGCGTGACCGAAGGGCCGTTCCAGGCTCTGCCCCACGCCGGTGCCGAACCCGTCCCGCGACACGTTGAAGCACTGCACCCGCAGTAGTTGTGGCATGGCTTTCTCCTCTCAGGTTTACCGGGTGGATTCAGTTCGTGGTCACCGTCGGGCCACCGCCGCTGCCCCGGTCGTCGAGCACGAGCGGGGCCCGACCGCGCACCGCGTACCGGATGTGGGTGACCTGCGGTGTGTGGATGAACCGGGTCGGCGTCAGCTCGATCGCCTCCCTCTCGCCGAGGTCGAGGTCCGCGTCGAACAGCCGGAGACCGGTGCCGAGCACGACGGGTACGACGTGCAGCTCCAACTCGTCGAGCAGGCCGGCCTTGAGCACCTGCCGCACCAGGCTGCCTCCCCCGGCGACAGCGACGTCCTTGCCGCCGGCTGCGGCGCGCGCCTGCTCGACGGCGCTGGCCACGCCATCGGTGACGAAGGTGAAGCTGGTGCCTCCTCCCCGCAGCAACGGCTGGCGGGGGCGGTGGGTGACGACGAAGACCGGCGCGCGAAACGGCGGCTCGTCGCCCCACGGCACCTCACCGCCGTCGGCCATCCGGCGTCCCATCACGTACGCGCCGGCGGCCCCGAACGACTCGGCGATGACCTCGGAGTTGGCGTCCTGCTCACCACCGGCGAAGCCCTGTCGTTCGCGCCACGCCGACGCCTCGGTCGCCCAGCGGGTGACCCGGAAGAACGCGGCGCTCTCCGCCGAGTCCATCCAGTTGCCGTGCCCGTCGAACCGTGGGCCGGCGTAGAAGCCGTCCACCGACACCGACAGCTGTGCGGTCACCTTCGTCATCTCGTGTGGATCCTCTCCTTGGTCACACCCCGGAGGGGGCGTTGCTCGCCAAGGGGTCGGAGCCGATCGGGGTCGCCCTACCGGACCATGGTGTGACGCGCGTCACTTCCGCATCGATATCTGGATTCAGCCCCTGGGCTGCCTGTTCTGGCGAGGTGCCGAGGGCCACTCGGACGCGACTAGGCTGGCGATCATGCGGATTGGCATCGTGATTTTGCCGGACCAGCGTTGGGCGGAGTCGCAGCAGCGCTGGCGGCAGGTCGACGAGTGGGGCTTCGACCACGCCTGGACGTACGACCACCTGGGCTGGCGGGACCTCGTCGACGGCCCGTGGTTCGACTCGATGGGCACGCTGACCGCCGCCGCCACGGTGACCTCCCGCATCCGGCTGGGCACCCTCGTCGCGTCGCCGAACTTCCGGCACCCGGCCGCGTTCACCCGGCAGATCACCACGGTGGACGACGTCTCCGCCGGTCGGCTGCTGCTCGGCCTGGGCGCGGGCGGCATCGGTTTCGACTCGGCGGTGCTGGGCGGCGAGACGCTGCCGCCGCGCCAGCGGGTGGACCGGTTCGCCGAGTTCGTCGAACTGCTGGATCTGATCCTGCGCGAGGACGGCACCACCTGGCGTGGTGACTGGTTCGCCGCGGTGGACGCCCGCAACAACCCCGGCTGCGTGCAGCAACCCCGGGTGCCGTTCGTGGTAGCCGCCAACGGGCCACGGTCGATGCGGCTGGTGGCCCGCTTCGGCCAGGGCTGGGTGACCACCGGCACCGGTGACGACAACGACCTGGCCGGCTGGTGGGACAGCGTGACCGCGCTGTCCGCGCGGATGGACCGGACGTTGGACGAGGCCGGCCGCGACCCGGCCACTCTGGACCGCTATCTCTCCCTGGACGCCGCACCTGTCTTCTCGCTCAGCAGCGCGCAGTTCTTCGCCGATCAGGTCGGCCGGGCCGCCGACCTGGGCTTCACCGACGTGGTGACGCACTGGCCGCGGGCCAGCAGCTGGTACGCCGGCGACGAGGCCGTCCTGGTGGACGTGGCGACCCGACTGCTCCCGGAACTGCGCGGCTGAGCTGCCGGCGTCAGGTGCCCAGGTCGCCGCTGGCCACGCCGCCCTCGCCGCCGGAGACCAACCGTAGGCGGAGGCAGACGATCGGGGTGTCGCCGTCGACCGGGGTGCCGAGCCGCGCCCAGTAGGACGAGTGACCAGCCCGCCACTCCTCGATCGAGCGGTCCCCCTCGCCCTCGGCGCGGGCGAAGTCCCACGGCACGTCCGCGAAGCGGACCACCTCGACTCCGGTGATCTCCACGACACCGGCCAGCGCGTCGTCGTCGTCGACCAGGGCCAGCCGTTCCCCGACCTGCTCCAACTCCTCGCCCTCCTCCGCGTAGTAGGCGAGCCGCCCGGCCGTCGCGGTCTTCACTCCGGCGAGTACGAGGGTGTTGAGGGTCGCCCGCAGCTCACCTGGGGTGCCGAGGGCGAGGGTGCGCAGTCCACCGATCCGAGGCCACATCCTGCCGAGGCTAGGCCAGCGCGACCCACACCGCCGCCGCAATACGCCGTCACGCTGGCAGATCCGCCGCGTTGAGCAGGCCGGTGATCCGCAGATCGGCCGCGACCTCCGGTGGGCAGTCGACCGCCACCACGGCGGTGCCCAGCACCTCTGCGCCGCGCGCCGCGCAGATGTCGTACAGAGCGTGGAGTTGAGCGCCGGTACGCACCCAGTCGTCCACCACCAGGACCCGGTCGCCGGGGCCGAGGTGCCGGTCGCGTACCGCCAGGTCGACCCGCCGCCCCCGATAGTCCGGTGGACTCTGCGCCCAGGTGAGCGGGCCGGCCGGCAACCGCCCGTCGCCGGGTTTGTGGGCGGCCACGAAGCCGACCCCGAGGGCGGTCGCGGCCAACGGACCGAGCAGCAACCCGGTGACCGCCGGGGCGAGCACCACCGTCGGTCGGGCGGCCCGGTACGGCGCGACCAGGGCCGGTCCCAGCTCGGCCAGCACCGCCGGGTCCCGCCACCAGCCGGAGATGTCGCTGACCAGGTGACTGGTGTCCGGTCCGGGGTCGATCCACCGAAACAGGGTGGCCAGGCGTTCGGTCAGCTCAGCGGGCATCCGCTCATCCTGCGGCACCCGTGGTCGGCGTGTCGGCACCCGAGCCGGCCGGCCCACCCTGGGTCGGATGATCGGCTACACGTACCAGTGCAAATACGGGCATACCACAATGATCACGTTGACGTCGGAAGTGCTTCTCTCGTTACGGTCCGACCCGGTTTGTTCAGACGACGAAAGGACCGGGCCGGTGGCAGCCAAGCACTCCCGTACCCGCATCTTCTCCTCTCCGGCGGGCATCGTGGCCACCGCGGCGGTCGGCGTCGCCCTCGCGGTCGGGGGCACGTTCGGTGCCGTTCAGCTGACCTCCGGCTCCGCCCAGTCGGGGCAGACGGCCCTCGACCTCACCCCGACCACGGCCGCGAGCAGCCTCACCCCCAGCTCCCCGGCCGTCTCCCCGTCTGCCAGCGCCTCGCCGAGTGTGTCCGCCAGTCCGTCGGCCATCCGGTCGCAGCAGGCCGCCTCCCGGGGCAAGACCCGTACCGCGCCGCCGAAGCCGAAGCCGAAGCCCACCGCGAAGAAGACCACGGCCGCCCCGAAGGTGCTGGAGAGCGGCTCGTGTGGCGCCTCGTTCTACTCCGACGGGCAGCTCACCGCCAACGGTGAGTCGTTCAACCCGGACGCGCTGACCGCCGCGCACAAGACGCTGCCGTTCAACACCAAGGTCCGGGTGACCAACCCGGCCAACGGCAAGTCGGTCGTGGTGCGGATCAACGACCGCGGCCCGTTCATCGACGGCCGCTGCCTCGACCTCTCCCGGGCCGCGTTCGCCAGCATCGCCTCGGTCGACGTGGGCGCGCTCACCGTCCGCTACGAGGTGCTCGGCTGACCGGGTCGGGTCGCGCCGATTCGGACGCTCGACCGGGCCGGCCGGACAGAACCTTCCTGGACGACGGGTCAGGTTCATTCACTGGTTCACTTCGATCAGGCAAACTGTCAGTCGTACCCACGCGACTCCTCCAGTCGGGCCGTCGCCCGCTGAGCCCCGGATCCCGCGCCGGCCTCGGCGCGGCCCTTGTCCTGCTCGCGATCGTGTCGGCAGCGGAGGCGGCGGACGGCCGTTTCGCGCACTACGTCGCGCTGTTGTCGGCCGTACCGTTGCTGGCCGCAGCCCTGGCGTCCTGGCCGGTGGTGCTGGGGGTGGGGGTCGTGGCGACCCTGACCGGGGCCGGCTTCGCCCTGGCCGAGCCGGAGGCGTCGCTGATCACCCCGGTCAACGTTGTCACGGTCGCGGTCGCCACCGGACTGGCGGTGGTGATGGCGTCGCTTCGGCAACGGCAGACGGAGCAGATCGTCGAGCTGACCAAGCTCGCCTCGGTGGCCCAGCAGGCGGTGCTGCGTCCGCTCGGGCCGCAGGTCGGCACGCTCTCGGTCGCGGGCCGCTACATCTCCTCCACCGCCACGGCCGAGATCGGTGGCGACCTGTACGAGGCGATCGACACGCCCTACGGCGTACGCATGATCATTGGTGACGTGCGCGGCAAGGGCCTGGACGCCGTTCGGCTGGCCAGCATCGTTCTCGGCTCCTACCGACACGTGGCGTACGAGCGGGCCGACCTGCGTGCCGTCGTCGCCGACCTGGACCGCGCGGTGGCCCGCAAC
The DNA here is from genome assembly GCF_040648275.1 of Micromonospora sp. NPDC049171. Lineage (NCBI taxonomy): Bacteria > Bacillati > Actinomycetota > Actinomycetes > Micromonosporales > Micromonosporaceae > Micromonospora > Micromonospora sp. NPDC049171. The sequence goes on along the minus strand of NZ_JBEZDJ010000011.1, from coordinate 53,858 downwards.
GTCGGCGACGAGGACTTCGTGACCGCGGCACTGGTCGAGGAGCGCGGCGGCACGCTCACCATCGTCAACTGCGGCCACCCGTCGCCGCTGCTGCTGCGCCGGGGCGCGGTGATCCCGCTGGAGCCGCCGGCACCGGCGCCGCCGCTGGGCTTCATGCCGGTGGTCCGCCCCCGGGTCGAGCGCCTGGAGCCGGGCGACCGGCTGCTGCTGTTCACCGACGGCCTCGGCGAGGCGCGGCGCGACGGCGAGTTCTTCCCCACCGCCGACCGCGCCTGGCGACTGCTCGGCCACGGCACGGTCGCCGACGGGCTGGCCTCGCTGGAGACCGCCCTGATCGAGTGGGTCCACGGCCGGCTCGACGACGACATCGCCCTGGTCCTGATGGAGTACGTCGGTGCCCGGACCGGCGCGGCGGCGGCCGTCCCGAGCTGGGAGGTCGGTGCCACCGAGAGCTGATCGGGCTCTGTTACGGGCTTGTGTGTAATCGCCGTCACTTGGGTGATCCGCTTGTCGCTGCCTACCCGCGAGTAATACAGTCGGGGTTACTGATCGGTAACACCTGTCCGGAAGCGGGGCCAGTGAGCATGACCCACTACAAGAGCAACCTGCGGGACCTTGAGTTCAACCTGTTCGAGGTCTTCGGTGCCGACCGGTCGTTCGGCCAGGAGCCATACTCGGACCTCGACGTCGACACCGCCCGCAGCTTCCTCGCCGAGCTGGACCGCCTCGCGCGCGAGGACCTGGCCGCCAGCTACACCGACAGTGACCGCAACCCGCCGGTGTTCGACCCGGCCACGCACACCGCGCCGCTGCCGGCGTCGTTCAAGAAGTCCTACCAGGCATTCATGGACTCCGAGTTCTGGCGGCTCGACCTCCCACCGGCGCTGGGCGGCACCAACGCGCCGCGCGCCCTCTGGTGGGCCCTCGCCGAGCTGGTGCTCGGCTCGAACGCCCCCATCTGGATGTACGCCTCCGGCCCGTCCTTCGCGCACGTGCTGCACGTCGAGGGCACCGAGCGGCAGAAGACGTGGGCCAAGCTCTTCATCGACAAGCAGTGGGGCTCCACCATGGTGCTCACCGAGCCGGACGCCGGCTCGGATGTCGGTGCCGGCCGCGCCCGTGCCACCCAGCAACCGGACGGCTCGTGGCACATCGAGGGCGTGAAGCGCTTCATCACCTCGGGCGAGCACGACCTGAGCGACAACATCGTGCACTACGTGCTGGCCCGCCCGGTGGGCGTGGAGGGCGTCGGCGGCCCGGGCACCAAGGGCTTGTCGCTCTTCGTGGTGCCGAAGTTCCACTTCGACGAGACCACCGGTGAGCTGGGCGAGCGCAACGGCGTCTACACCACGAACGTCGAGCACAAGATGGGCCTGAAGGTCTCCAACACCTGCGAGCTGACCTTCGGCGAGCACGGCGTACCGGCCAAGGGCTGGCTGCTCGGCGACAAGCACGACGGCATCCGGCAGATGTTCATGATCATCGAGTACGCCCGGATGCTGGTCGGCACCAAGGCCATCGCCACCCTCTCCACCGGCTATCTCAACGCCCTGGAGTACGCGAAGAGCCGGGTGCAGGGCGCCGACCTGATCCAGCAGGCGGACAAGACCGCCCCACGGGTCACCATCACCCACCACCCGGACGTGCGCCGCTCGCTGTTGCTGCAGAAGTCGTACGCCGAGGGTCTTCGTGCCCTTGTTCTCTACACCGCCACCTGGCAGGACAAGGTCGCGATCGCCGAGGCTGCCGGCGACGAGAAGGCCACCAAGCTGGCCAAGCGGGTCAACGACCTGCTGTTGCCGCTGGTCAAGGGCGTCGGTTCGGAGCGGGCGTACGAGATGCTCGGCCACGAGGCCCTGCAGACCTTCGGCGGCTCCGGGTTCCTTCAGGACTACCCGCTGGAGCAGTACGTCCGCGACGCGAAGATCGACACCCTGTACGAGGGCACCACCGCCATCCAGAGCCTGGACCTGATCTTTCGCAAGATCGTTCGGGACAACGGCAAGGCGCTGATGGCGGTCGCCGGTGAGATCCAGGAGTTCATCTCCTCCGAGGCCGGCAACGGTCAGCTCAAGGAGGAGCGGCAGGCGCTCGGCAAGGCGCTGGCCGAGATCCAGAACATCCTCGGTGTGCTGACCGGCTGGCTGGGCGAGGCGCAGGGCGGTGACACCCGGGCGCTCTACAAGGTCGGGCTGAGCAGCCGTCGGTTCCTGCTCGCGACCGGCGACCTGATCGTCGGCTGGCTGCTCCAGAGGCAGGCCGACGTGGCGTTGAAGGCGCTGGCCGGCGAGGTCTCCGCCAGCGACAAGGCGTTCTACACCGGCAAGGTGGCCGCCGCCCGCTTCTTCGCCCGCGAGGTGCTGCCCCGCATCGGCGCCGACCGGCGGATCATCGAGGGCGCCGACCTCGACATCATGGACCTCCCGGAGGAGGCCTTCTAGCCGGCACGCCTGACGTTCCCGGGTCGCGTCGCAGCACGCGGCACCGACATCGACGGCCGGTGGGGCATCTGCCCCGCCGGCCGTCGCCGCGCCCGGGAATGGGTGGGTCGCCCCCTCCGTGGGCTGCCGGCCACCCGCGACGTGGTGCTGGCCACGCCGGCCACGCTTCCCCTCCCCGGGCCGCCCGGTTCCCGCCCACCACACCCCCCTTGCGGCTCCTTTGCTCTGCACCCGCGGAGGCGACACTCACGGTCCGTAGCTGGTGCCTCCGCGGGTGCAGAGCAAAGGATGGCGGAGAGGTGGGCCAGCCCCGCACGCGGCGAGGGCGGGCAGGTATTCGGCAAGGCTGGCCGGGTATGCCGGCGGCGTGGCGGGTAACCGTCGCGTGACCTCGAAAGGGAACGCCCAGAGCCACCGCACGGGGGAGTGCAGCGCACATGGGTGTAGGAAGCGGCATTTTTCTCATCGCGATCGGCGCGATCCTGACCTTCGCACTGAGGGCCAACGTCTGGTGGATCGACGTGCGGGCGGTCGGCTGGGTGTTCATCCTGGCCGGGCTGGCCGTACTGCTGACCACTGTCTGGTTCTGGCAGGACCGCCGCAAGCGGGCCCGGACCCTCATCGTGGAGGAGAACCGGCTCTCCCATCCGACGGCGATGATGCCGCCGCCGCCAGACCCACCGCCGCCAACCGCGCCGCCGTCCTGAGCCGGCACGTACCCCTGAGCCACCCGTCGTGATCGACGGGTGGCTCAGTCGCGTGCGGTGTGCCGTGCCGTGATCGGCGCACCCGCCCGAGCCAACTCCGCCCAGGCGAACCGGCCACGGTGCACCGCCACCTCGGCGGTCCGCAGACCGTCATCTGGCGCACCCTCCGGGTCGAGGAGGGCCGAGAGCAGCGAGATGCCCGGATTGTGGGCGATCAGCAGCGCCGTGCGGGCCGCCGGGTCGACCGTGCGGACCAGCGCCAACAACTCCTCGGGATGCGCGTCGTACGCGCCGGGCTCGTAACGAACCGTCGGGCGAGGACCGGTCGGGCCGCCCTCCGGCGGCGTACCGGTCATCCCCATCGCCACCCCGTGCCAGGTCTGCCGGGTGCGTCTGGCCGTCGAGCAGATCACCACGTCGGGCAGCAACCCGTGGTGCGCCAGCCAGGCGCCAGCCGCTGCCGAATCCGCCTCCCCGCGTGCGCTGAGCGGGCGCTGGGCATCGTCTGCCGCGTCGTCGCCCTGCTCGGCCTTCGCGTGCCGCAGCAACACCAGTGTCCGGATCTCGGGGTCGGTGTCCGTCATGCCCTCAGCTTGCCCGATTGGCGATCTCCGTGCCGGGGTAAGTCAATGGATGCCGCACCCCCACCGACGGCCGCGGCGCGTCGTACGCCAGGTTAGAGCCGAGGAGCGAGACATGGGCATTGGTGGCAGCATCTTCTTGATCGCGTTGGGCGCGATCCTCGCATTCGCCGTGGAAGCCGACCTGGGCTGGCTGGACCTGTCCGTGGTCGGCTGGGTGCTGATGTTGGCCGGTGTGGCCGGCCTGATCACGACCCTCTACTTCTGGAACAGCCGCCGCCGCCCGGTGGCCGCCGCGCCGGTCCGCGAGCAGCGCGTGGTGGCGGACCGGGTCGTGCCGGTCCAGGACGACCAGGTTGTGCAGGAGTACCGCGAGGTGCGTCGACCGGGCCGTCCGGTCTGACCCTCGCCCGCGAACTCCGGGGCCCCGCAGCGTGGCGGGGCCCCGGCTCGCGTGCTGGCCCGGCGGCGACCCGCCCAAGCTCAGGCGAGCAGCGCGAAGTAGATCGCGATGTGGTGGCAGAGCGCCGCCAGCAGCGTGCAGGCGTGGAAGAACTCGTGGTGACCGAAGACTGTCGGCCACGGATTGGGCCGGCGCAGCGCGTAGAAGACCGCTCCCGCGCTGTAGATGGCGCCACCGGCGATCAGCAGCACCAGCGCCGCGACACCGCCGCCGTGCAGGATCTCCGGCAGCATGGCCACCGCCACCCAGCCCAGCGCCAGGTAGAGCGGCGCGGACACCCAGCGCGGCACGTGCGGCCAGACCACCTTGAGGGCCACGCCGGCCAGTGCGCCACCCCAGACCAGGGCCAGCATCACGGTGGCCGGCCGGGGCGCGAGCAGCAGCAGGCAGAGCGGTGTGTACGTCCCGGCGATGAACACGAAGATCATCGAGTGGTCCATCCGGCGCATCACCTGGTAGCCGCGCTCTGACCACACGCGACGGTGGTAGAGCGCGCTCGTGCCGAAGAGCCCGCACACCGTGAGGCTGTAGATCAGGCAGCCGACCAGGGGTGCCCATCCCGGACGGGTGGCGGCGATCGAGCAGAGCACGACGCCGCAGACCAGGGCGACGAAGAAGGCGTACGTGTGAAGCCAGCCGCGCATTCGGGGCTTACCGATGTCGACCGGCTTCAGGCGCAGCGGGGCGGAGGTGCTCACGCAGCCAGGCTACGGCACCGTAGGTTACTTGTAAGTAGTGGCGTTGGTGACACCCGGCACCGTCATCGTGAACTCCGTATTCGGCACCACATCGGCGAGGATGAACGGATGCGGATCCGACCCGTCGGGGCGCACGCCCTGCTCCTCGACTGCACCGCCCCCGCCGACGTGCCCGAAGCCGCGCTTGTCGAAGCCTGGCGGGCCGAGTTGTGGCGGCGTCGCGAGCGGGGCGAACTGCTCGCCGTCGAGATCGTGCCAGCGGCCAGCACCGTCCTGCTCGACGGCCTGCCCGACCCGGCCGTCACGACCAAGCAGCTCACCCAGTGGGCGCCCGAGGTCGCGAACGCCACCCCCGCCCGTCCCAGCGCCGCCGCCGCCGACCGTGCCGCCGACCGCCCCGCCGCCGTAGACGAACGCGCCCTAGACGACCACGGCGTAGACGACCACGGCGACAACGCGGAGGTGGTCGTTCTGGTCGAGTTCGACGGGCCGGACCTGCCGGCGGTGGCCGAGCACTGGGGCGTGACCGTGCCAGCGGTGCTGCGTCGGCTGACCAGCACCCGGTTCCGGGTCGCGTTCTGCGGTTTCGCCCCCGGGTTTCCCTACCTGACCGGGCTGCCCGCCGAGTTGGCGCTGCCCCGGCTGGCCACTCCTCGCCCCCGGGTGCCGGCCGGGTCGGTCGCGCTGGCCGGGCCGTACGCCGGCATCTACCCGAGCGCATCTCCCGGCGGCTGGTTGCTGGTCGGCCGGACCGAGTTGGTCCTCTTCGACGTGTCCGCCGATCCGCCGGCCCGGCTCGCCCCGGGCACCCTGGTCCGGATGGCGGCAGCGTGACCCGCTCGGCCGCTGTCGAGGTGCTCCGCGCCGGCGCGTTGACGACCGTGCAGGATCTGGGGCGGCCCGGCTGGGCGCACCTGGGCGTACCCCGGTCCGGTGCCCTCGACCCGGCGGCTCTGCGCTTGGCCAACCGGCTGGTCGGCAATCCGGAGCACGCCGCCGGCCTGGAGATCACCCTGTCCGGCTGCACACTGCGGCTGACCAGGGCCACCACGGTGGCGGTCACCGGTGCCGAGGTGCCGGTCCAGGCGGGCGACCGGCCCGGTGACGTTGGGCGTCCACTCAGCGTGCCGGCGGGGACGGTGTTGCGGATCGGTCCCGCCCGACGGGGCGTACGGAGTTGGTTGGCGGTGGCGGGCGGCGTCGACGTGTCGCCGGTGCTCGGCAGTCGGGCCACCGACACCCTGTCCGGGCTCGGCCCGCCTGCGCTGCGCGACGGCGATCTGCTGCCGCTCGGTGAGCCGTGCGGTGCACCCGCGCCGGTGGACCTGACCGTCTGCCCCTCGCCCCCACCGGAGTTGCACCTGGTGCTGCGCCTCGGCCCGCGCGAGGACTGGTTCACGCCGGCCGCGTTCGACCGGCTGTTCGGCACCGCGTACACCGTCAGCCCGGTGAGCAACCGGGTCGGCGCGCGGCTCGCCGGCGCGCCGCTGCCCCGCGCGGTGGCCGGCGAACTGCCCAGCGAGGGCATCGTGCTCGGCGCGGTGCAGGTGCCGGCGGACGGACAACCCCTGATCTTCCTCGCCGATCATCCGACGACTGGCGGATACCCCGTCATCGGGGTGGTCACCGACGTGACCCCGCTCGCGCAGGCCCGGCCAGGGACTACCGTCAGATTCCATGGACCTCAACGCTGACCTGGGCGAGGGATTCGGCATCTGGCGACTCGGCGACGACGAGGCGCTGCTGAGCCTCGTCACCTCCGCCAACGTCGCCTGCGGTTTCCACGGCGGTGACCCGTCCACCATGCGACGGGTCTGCGAGGGCGCCGCGCGGCGCGGGGTCGCCGTGGGCGCGCAGGTCGGCTACCGGGACCTGGCCGGCTTCGGCCGGCGGCACATCGCGTACGACTTCGCCGAGCTACGCGACGAGGTGACCTACCAGTTGGGGGCACTGGACGCGTTCTGCCGGCTGTTCGGCACCCGGGTGCGCTACCTCAAGCCGCACGGCGCGCTCTACCACGCGGCCAGCACCGACGAATCCCAGGCGGCGGCGGTGGTCGCCGCGGTCAGTGGCTACGACCCCGAGCTGCCCATCCTCTGCCTACCCGGCTCGACGCTCGCCCAACTCGCCGTCGGCGCGGGTCTGCCGGTGGTCGCGGAGGCCTTCGCCGACCGTGCCTACCTGCCCAACGGGGCACTGGTGCCGCGCGGCACCCCCGGCGCGGTGATCACCGACCCGGAGCAGGTGGCCGAACGGGCCGCGCGGATGGCCACCGAACGCAGCGTGGTGGCTGTCGACGGCACCGTCATCCCCTGCTCGGTCGACTCGATCTGCGTCCACGGCGACACCCCGGGCGCGGTCTCCGCCGCCGAGCTGGTCCGCGCCAGCCTGATCGACGCCGACATCACCCTGGCCCCGTTCGCCTGAGATCGGAGGGGCCCACCGGGGCCCCTCCGATCACCTCAGGCGTCCAGGCCGCGCAGCACCAGCGGCAGTCGGGTCACGGCGCCGTCGACGACCCGCACCGGTACGCCCCAGTCCTGCCGGGTCAGGTGGCAGGCCGCGTGTTCGACGTCCGCGTCGCAGGTCGCCGCCTGGGCGGTCACCTGCAACACCCCGGCGGTGACCTCGGCGTTGAGCACCAGCCGACGGGACAGCTCGGTGCCCGTGCCGGCACCGTCGACCAGCAGCTCCGGCGGAGACGCGGAGACCACCAGCCGGGTCGACGGCCCGAACGTCTCGTCCAGCTTCTGCCCCGGCGCAGGGGTGAAGACGATGTCCAGGGTGACCTCACCGGCCGCCACATCTGTGGGCTTGCGCTCGGTGCGGTGCCGGGGCCCGTCGACAGTGCTGGCACCTGCCGCCGACAGGGCACCCGGGGCGAGCCGGGTCAGCCGGTGCGCGGCGGACTCCACCACCAGCACCTCACCGGCCGGGGTGAGCACCAGGTCGCTCGGCTCCGCCAACCCGTCGGCGACGGTGGAGACCTGGTTGGTCGCCGGGTCGAAGCGGCGAACCGCACCGTTGTACGTGTCCGCGATCAGCACCGAACCGTCCGGCAGCGCGCACACACCCAACGGGTGTTGCAGGAGTGCCGACTCCGCCGGACCGTCCACGTGCCCGAAGTCGAACAGGCCCTGCCCGACGGCGGTGCCCAGCACACCGTTCTCGACGTACCGGAGGGAGCTGGTCTCGCTGTCGGCGATCCAGAGCCGGGCGCCGTCGGTGGAGACGGACAGCCCCGACGGCTGCGCCATCCACGCCTCGGCCAGCGGGCCGTCCCGCAGCGCCTCGACGGTGGTGCCGGCGTACATGCCGGCGGTCCGCTTGATCGGGTCGAACCACCAGAGCTGGTGGATGCCGGCCATCGCGATGATCAGCTTGTCGTCGTACCAGGCCAGGTCCCACGGGGAGGAGAGATCCACGGCGAGCGCGTCATGCGCGTGGTCGTCGACCTCGGCGCGCCACTGCCGGCCGCTGCCGGCCACGGTGACCACCTCGCCGGACTCCAGCCGTACGCCGCGCAGCAGGTGGTTGACCGTGTCGGCCACCACCAGGTCGTACCCGGCCACCTCGGCGACGTGCGTGGGCAGCAGGCACACCCCCTGCGGCTCGGAGAACGTCGCCTCGGCACCCGACCCGTCGGCCCGGCCCCGCTCGCCCGAGCCGATCCGGCGTACCGGCGTCTCGCCGTCCGGGGCCACCTCGACCAGGGAGTGCCGGGCCGAGTCCGAGACCAGCAGGTTCCCGGTCGGCAGCAGCACCGCCTTACCGGGGAAGCGCAGCGCCGTCTCCGGGGCCGGCGGCGGAACGTACGGGCCGTCACCCCGGTGCAGGGTGCCCTTGGCCTCGTGGGTGGCGATCAGCTCGTCGACCAGGCGGGCCAGCCCTTCGGCATGACCCTCGCCCGCCATGGTGGCCACCACGTAACCCTCCGGGTCGATCACCGACAGGGTCGGCCAGGCCCGGGCCGCGTACTGCTGCCACATGTCCATCTCGGGATCGTCGAGTACGGGGTGGTGCACCCCGTACCGCTCGACGGCGGCGACGAGCGCGTCAGCGTCCTTCTCGTGCTCGAACTTCGGCGAGTGCACGCCGATCACGACGAGCACGTCGCCGTACTTCTCCTCCAGCGGGCGCAGCTCGTCGAGCACGTGCAGGCAGTTGATACAGCAGAACGTCCAAAAGTCCGCGATCACGATCTTGCCGCGAAGGTCCTGCAAGGTCAGATTCCGTCCGCCCGTGTTGAGCCACTGGCGGCCCCGCAGTTCGGGCGCACGTACGCGCGCTGTCGTTCCCATGCCTCTCAGCCTGCCACGCGCCCCGCCCCCCGCCGCCGTGACCCGGACGACAGGCCGCCGAGACGCTTTCCGGACGGGTTGCGGGGAGCCGTCGCGTGCGAACCTCAGGCGGTCGACGGGGCTAACGGGCCTCGGCCCACCCGACGAAGCGGGGCGTCAGGTCGGGAAGCACGGTGCCCGGGTTGAGTTTGGCCAGGTCGGCAGCCGCCTCCTCCTGGACCTTCGTCAGGTGCACCAACAGCCCCGGCCGATCGTTGCGATACTCGCCGAGGAGGCGCAGCTTCGCGGCCGAGCAGGGCCAGAGAATGCCGCAGGCAGGGCAGCGCCAGGAGGGCCTGATCGGGAGGTGGTCCTCAAGTCTCACCATCAGCCGACCCTCACTGGGGCGCGTCGAATCGGACGACGGGGCTCGCTGGCGGTGCGTGCGGCCTGCGCTAGGACCTGCACCCCACCGCGCATCACGAACAGCTCTCGCCGGGCCACCGCGTCACCGGCGGCGTCCAGCTCGTAGGCCTCGATCCAGACCCACCCTTCGTAGGTGTATCGCTCGGGGAACTCGCGGATCACCCGCACATTGATCGGGCGAAGAAACTGCACGCTCGCCGCGGTGGTCAGTCGGACCAAGTCGCCGGCCTTCATCTCCCCCATCATCTCGACACCCACCGACTGGCCGGGACGCGGTTGCGCCGCTCCACCGGCGGGACCGGGACCAGCCCGACCGGAACGATGGTTCGTGGCGGCCAGGCCATCAGCGGCTTTCCCAGCCTGGGATTCGGCTGGGGTCTCGGGTCGTCCGGCACAGTCTCCTCCTACTGCCGCTGGAAGGGGCCGCTCCCGTGAGTGCTCGCCCACCGGGAGCGACCCCGCTTGCGAACACGACCGCCGAGTTCGCTATCCACCGGCCGCGCCATCTATGCCCAACGTGCCATCATTGCGACGACAACATCACCGCGTGTCACTATGGTGTCCAGATGTCTACTGTGCCGGGAGGTGTCGTGGTGAATGGCGCGCTGAGAGTGGCGTTACAGAAGTCTGGTCTCACAACAGAATCGCTGGCTGAACGCATCGGCGTGGACCCCAAGACCACCGACCGCTGGCTGCGCGAGGGGCGTATCCCGCACCAGGCACATCGGACCGCTGCCGCCGGGGCACTCGGGTGTGCAGTGTCAGACATATGGCCGGACACAAAGCGCCGATACCGTGACCTCGTATGGTTTCGGCCGTGGGAAGCGCTCGAACGCGAGGCGCACTCGTTGCGCTCCTACCAACCGCTCGTCCTGCCCGGCCTGCTCCAGACGGAGCGATACGCGCGGGCACTGTTCAGCTCCGCTGGACAGCACACCCCGGACGACGTGGAGCGGCTGGTGGCCGCTCGGATGGCCCGTCAATCGGTGCTCGCGGGGAACGGCCCGCCATGGCTAACGGCAGTCATAGACGAGGGGGTGCTGCGGCGCTCGGTAGGTGGACCCGAGGTGATGCGAGAGCAGTTGGAGTCGCTTGCCGAAACCGAGCACTTGCCTCACGTCCGCGTGCACGTGGTGCCCTCTTCCGCAGGGGCGTACGCTGGGCTGTCGGGACCGTTTGTCATCGCTAGCAGCGCCGATAACCGAACCGCGGGCTACCTCGACACCCAACTTCACGGCCAGGTGGCGTCCGAGCCGGCGGATCTGGTCCTCCTCATGGCAGCATGGGAGAACGTTCGCGGTGCGGCACTATCTCATGGGCAGTCGATCACACTCATAAGGGAAGTGGCGGAAACATGGACCTGACCGACGCGCGGTGGCGCAAGAGCACCCGCAGCAGCGCCAACGGCGGCGACTGTGTTGAGGTTGCCGACAATCTTCCAGGTGTCGTCGCGGTGCGCGACTCGAAGGACCCGTCTGGTCCGGCGCTGACCTTCCCCCCGGCCGCGTGGGTCGCGTTCGTCGGCCAGGTCGCCGAGCGGTCGTAACCGACTCCAGGCGCACGAGAGCGCCCGTCCCGGATGCCGGGGCGGCGCTTCATCGTGTGTGGGCGACGCGCGGAACTGCGCGTTCGGTAGTCGCCGTCGCGGCGGGTCGGATATCTAGACGACCGGGGCCGCAGGGCACATCACTAAGAATGACGCTGCTCCGTTGTGGGCAGTGTGGGATACCGTGAGGTCAGTTTCGCTCTCGCGAGACCGGACCATCGAAGTGATGAGAGCGCGAGCATGGATGACCTGACCAGCGCCCCGCAGTGGCGCACGAGCACCCGCAGCAGCTCGAACGGTGGAGCGTGCGTGGAGGTCGCCGACAACCTCCCCGGCGTCGTGCTCGTTCGCGACACCAAGGACCGCGACGGCGGAACGTTGACCTTCGGCCCCGCGGCGTGGCAGGGCTTCGTCAGCTTCGCGAAGGCCCACAGCCCCATCGCCTGACAGCATCGCAAAGAGGGCCCTGACATTCGCGTCGGGGCCTCTTTGCGTCTCGCGTAGGAGTCGCCTCACGCGTTTGAAGCGGCTCCTGTAAGTAGGTGAGCGAGCGGCTGGTCGCCTGAGCGGCCTCAGCGGCGGTGAGCGCCGGGTTAGCGGTGACCTGCGCGTGAGTGCCGCTGGGCGGCGTCTCGGCAGGGGGCAAGGGCGATCCATCGGCCCAGGTGGGTGGGCCCGAAAACCAAACCCCGGGCTATCTCGACACCCAACTTCACGGCCAGGTGGCGTCCGAACCGGCGGATCTGGTCTTTCTCATGGCAGCATGGGAGAACGTTCGCGGTGCGGCACTATCTCATGGGCAGTCGATCACACTCATAAGGGAAGTGGCGGAAACATGGAGCTGACCGACACACAGTGGCGCAAGTCGTCTTACTCGTCGTCTAACGGGGGCTCGTGCGTAGAGGTCGCCGACAACCTGGCGGGCGTAGTCCTCGTGCGCGACACCAAAGACCGCGACGGCGGAACGTTGACCTTCGACCCCGCCGCGTGGCAGGGCTTCGTCGGCTTCGCGAAGGCACACGGCCCCGTCGCCTGACAGCATCGACAGAGAGGCCTCCGACGATTCGCGTCGGGGGCCTTTCTGCGTCTCGCTAAGCGCGGAACGGCCCGATCAACAACACAAGCATTTTGGCCGTCGCTTGCGTCTGGTCCTACTCGTGGCCGGGCGACGACCCAATCCAGGAAGGCGACATTCTTTTCGCCAATCGCAACAACCAGTTCTTCTACCTTGCGCCCTCAGGCTGCGCTCAGCAGTATGAGTTGCAAGGGGTGGCAACTCACGAGTTTGGTCACGTGTTCGGGCTTGGTCACGTCTCGGAAAGCTCGTACCCGGCCATGACTATGAGCACCAACGCAACGATCTGTTTCTACCATGACAGTTCTCTCGGACTCGGTGATTACAATGGCCTGCGGAGCGTCTACGGGCCCTGGAGATAGGGTGGTCAGATGGTAATCAAAGCTCTTCGCTCGACCTTTGCGATAGCGCTGTTGTCCATCGCTCTGACCGCCTGTCCGTCAAGCGGCAACAGCAGCGAGGTCTGTGTATCGCCCAGCCCAGGCGTTTCGCCGCCGCCATGCCATGACATGCCGACCGCTGTCGTCGATCAACCCTGAGGTGCCGGTGGCTTCTGGACCAATAGCAACTCGAGCACTAGCCAAATAGGATGCCGTTCCGGGCTCAAAGCGTTACACCCGACCGTCCTGACCAGCGCTGAAGTTGCCATTTCGCTGGACGCTATGGCGAGGGCACGCTGCCGGGGTTTAGACCCCCGGCGCTAACGTAGTAGAATCACCACGAACGCTCTGGGCGCCCTCGGGCCACCAGAGTTCTGGCTCCTAACTTTGGATGGCGCTTACCGACTTCGGTGGGCGCCATTCCGGTTTCCCGGCCCCTTTCCAGCACGTCCGACGTGGAGACGGGCCGCCAGCGCCCTACGCTGTCCCGGCGCCCAGCGATCCAGGGCGCTGACCCTCGTTTCCGAAGTGGGCACGCCGCGCGTGCCTGACGCCACCGCACCGCCCCGTAGGATTCCGCTCATGAGTTGCTTCGCCGCTTGGCGTACCCGCCGCTGAGGGTCGGCTCGCCGCCGTTCCGGCTGCTTGCTGGCCATCTGATGCCCGGTTTGTTGGCTTTCAGAACCTCAGCTTGAGAGGCACACTCAGATGCGTATCCGTTCGTTTCTTCAGCATGACCTGGCCCGGCTCACCGAACTGACCATCGAGACGTTCGGGCCGTTCTACGAAGACTCCTTCCGCCCGCTCGTGGGGGACGTCGTTTTCGCCAACCAGCACGGCGACTGGCGCGACGACTACGTCAAGCAGGTCGCCGGGCTCCACGACCCCGCCGAGCACCGGTACGTCGCGGTCGCTGAGATCGACGGCGTCATCGCCGGCTACGTGGCCTGGGCGGTAGAGCCTGAGCGCCAAAATGGCAGCGTCACGATCGTCGCCGTGTCCGCGCAGCACCGCCGGCTCGGCGCGGGCACCGTGCTGTGCGAGCACGCGTTCGCCGCGATGCGGGAACTCGGCGCCGAGGTCGTAACGATCGGCACGGGCGGCGACGGTTTCCATGCGCCCGCCCGAGCCCTGTACGAAACGCTGGGTTGCACGCCCCTGCCGGTCACCGTCTACTACCGGGAACTCTGATCCAGTGCCGCGCTGCTCGTGCCCGGAGTTGCGCGTTCGGTAGTCGCCGTCGCGGCGGATACGACGACGGCGGGGCCACGGTTGCCCGTGACCCCGCCGTCGGTCGAGTTACTTCCCGGCGGGCTTGAGGCAGAGCACCCGGTTGGCGCCGCTACCCGGCAGCACCACGTGCGGCTGCGTCGTGTCGGTGCACTTCTCCTTCGCGTCCACCCTGGAGACGATGGAGAAGGAGCCCGCCTCGCCACAGGTTGCCGCCGAGGCACCACCCTGACCGGACTGCTTCACGCAGCTGCCGACCGCCGGGTCGAACGGCGCTGGGTCGTCCTTGCCGACCTTGCCGAGGAGCAGCAGCAGGCCGAGCGGCACCGCCAGGATGAGCACCGCGGCGATCAGTACCGCGGCCAGCACCCGGCCGTTGCGTACCTTCGGTGTCGGTAGCTCCGCCTTCGGGCTGTCGGCGGCGTCCGGCTTGAACGAGTCGAACCGGCCCTGATCCGACTGGCCAGGCTCCTGGCCCCAGGCCGGCAGGGGCTGCTGCGGTGGCGGGAAGGCCGGCGGGAAACTGCCGCCCGGCACCGACTCGGTCGCCGGCCCGCCGAAGCCTGGCCCGTCGGAGCCCGGCCCGCCGAAGTTCGGCGCGCCGTAGGTCGACGGGCCGCCGACCGTGGCGCTGCCGGCGGCTGGTGGCCCGCCGAACTGGTCGGCTGGCCGCTCGGCACCGCCGTGCGGCCGGGTGCCGTTCACCGGCCGGTTGTTGCCCGGTGTGTCGACGAAGGACGGCACACCCGGAGGGAACGCCGGAGGCGGCGGCGGGGCCGCACCGAACGCGTTCGGTGCGGGCTGCCGGTCGTCGAAGCGCGGCTCGGCGGGGGGCTCTCCGCCCCAGCCGGGGCCGAGCTGCCGCGGCGGCTCGTTCTGCCAGTCCGGTGCGCCCTGCCGCGGCGGGTCGTTCTGCCAATCCGGGGCGGCCTGCCGCGGGGAGTCGCTCTGCCAGTCCGGTGCGCTCTGCCGCTGCGGGTCGTTCTGCCAGTCCGGTGGGCCCTGGCGTTGGGAGTCGTTCTGCCAATCCGGTGCACCCTGGCGATCGGCACCCGGGTCGGCCTGGAACGCCTCCGGCTCCGGCTCGTTGTCGGGCTCGGGTCGCGCCGGCCGGCCGTACACCCGGGGTTGGGGTGTGGCCGTGCCGGTCGGACGGATGGCCTGGTCGGTCGGGGGCATCACCCGGCTGGCCAGCGGCACCGAAGCGCTCGCCGTGGCCTTGGCAGCCGCGCCGGCTGCCGACTCGGCGTCCGCCACCGGCACCACCGCGCGGCCCGCTCCGGCCTCCGGCGAGGTACGCGGTGCGGGCACCACCGCGCCACTCGCGTGAGCGTCCTCGGCGCGGCCCCAACCGGCCGGGTCCGCCTCGTACTGCGCGGCGACGTCCGGTGTCTCCCGCTCGGGGTACGCGGGCTGCTCGGGGATCGGTGCGAACTGGGCCTGGGGCACGTAGTCGGCCGGCGGTGCAGCCGCCAGGCTGGCGCCGGGCACGCGCTGCTCCTGAGGAGGCAGCGGCACCGCGTTCGCCGGTGAGATGCCCGGCGCGGGACCGGGTTGGTAGGCCGGTGCCTCGTCGCCCCGGTCCGCCTCCCAGCCACCACGGGCCTGGGCGGAGGCTTCCGCTTCGGCGCGACCCCACACCTCGCCGGGTGCCCACGGCTCGACCTCGGCCGCACCATCCCTGCCGGGCGCGCTGGCACGGGAGGGAAGGCCGCTCTGCTGCGCCGGCGCGGGCTGATCCTGTGGCGACAGCACCCAGTCGGGCTGCTGCGGACGGCTCTCGGCCTCGCCCCAGGCGGCCGGCTGCGCGGGCTGGTCCTGCCGTGCGTCGCCGTTATCCCACTCGGCGGGCTGCGCCTGCTGCTGGGCGGCCCAGCCACCGGAGCGGGCCGGGTCGTCCGACCCGGGCCAGTTCGTCGCCGGGGCCGGCACCTGGGCCGCGCCACGGGCCGGGTTGGGTTGGGCCGCCTGCCCCCACGCGGGGGCGGACTGCTTGGCCGGCTCGGCGGGCTGGCCCCAGGCCGGCGGCGACTGCTCGGCAGGCGTCCACCCGGGCTGGTCGTCGCGTCCCGCCGCGCTGGCGGGCCAGCCGTCGCTGCCGGACGCCTCGTCCTGCTGGGCGCCGCCGGACCAGTTGGCGGCCTGCGGCGACTCGGGCTGCTGCGACTCGGCTCCGCGCCACTCAGCGGTAGGCGGGTTGGCCTGCGCCGCGCCACCCCAGCCGCCGGCGTTGGCCGGGTCCTGCTGGGCGGGCCAGGCAGCGGTGGCCGGAGGCACCTGTGCGGCGCCCCGGGCGGACGGCTGGGCCCAGTCGGGCTGGTCGGTGGCGTTCGGGGTCCAGGTGGGTGCGGGCGCACTCTGCTCAGCCGGCGTCCAGCCCTGCTGTGGCTGCGCGGCCCAGGCTGGCTGCGCCGGAGCCGGTGTGCTGTCGCCGCCAGGCCAGGTGCCGGGCTGCTGCTGCGGCGGCTCACTCGCGCCACCGCCGGCCGCCCACGCCGGCTGCGCCGGCTCGTTGGACTGCGGAGCAGCGGCACCCCAGGCGGGCTGCGCCGGCTCGTTGGACTGCGGGGCGGCGGTGCCCCAGGCGGGCTGCGCCGGGTCGTTGTGCTGCGGAGCAGCGGCGGCACCCCAGGCGGGGGCCGGTGGTTGCTCGGACTGGGTGGCCCATGCCGGCGTCGACGCGTCGGACCGCGCCGGTGGCGGGGGCGCCCAGCCCAGGTCTGGGCCGGTGGCGTTGTGGCCGTTGTCCGGCTGCGCCGGGCGGTCGCCGTACGGCGCCGGTCCGCCGGCGCCCGGTGACACCTCGTCCGGCTCTTGGCCGGTGCGGTGCGGGCCCTCGGACGTCATGGGTGCGCCTCCTCCATCACATGTCGGCTCGCCGGTGCCGATCGGTCTCCTCGGCATGGCTGCCGGCGTCACCGGCGTACCGCTGTGCCGGCTCCCCGCACGGTATCGGGTGGTGGCACGGCACGTCCAAGGAGCACCGGTCGTCACTCCCCGTATCCGGTCGGTGTCGAGCAGTTTCGGTTGGCTCGGCCTCTGTCGGGTCGGCGGGCGGCGACCGAAGCCCACCGTACCGGGCGCTGCGGCAGGGCGGAATCCCGGTGGCGGGTGGCCGGGAACGCCGATGGCCCACCCGGCGGGCCGGGTGGGCCATCGATCTGGAGGAGGTGAGGAAAGTCGTGGAGCGTCAGCTCATGTGACGCTGGGCGATGACGAGGATTTCCTCGCGAACTGCCGGCGAGTTCGCCGAGCGCAGCGCGTGCTCGATGGCACGGGCGCGGCGGGTGGCGTCGCGGTGGTTGCGGATTCGCTCGATCATGCTCATTGGTGGGTCCCCCTAGCTATTCGGTTGTCAGCCCCTGATGTGTCTATTCAACCGCAGAACCCCGGGAACTTCCATCGATTATTAGGTGAGCTGGGACACCCGCCTAACAATCGAAGGTCAACAGGCCGTCTGGCCGACGCTTCCGTTGCCGAAACGACACGGCCGGTGTGCCGGGTGTTAACCCGTGGCACACCGGCCGTGGCTGGCGTCTCGAACGATCAGGTCCAGGCGAGCAGCGCCGCCTCCGGGTCCGCGAGGAAGTCGCCGATGTCGCGCAGGAACTTCGAACCCAGCTCACCGTCGATGATCCGGTGGTCGAAGCTCAGCCCCAGGGTGGTGACCTGGCGGACCTTGACCTTGCCCTTGTGCACCCAGGGCATCTCCCGTACCGCGCCGAAGGCCAGGATCGCGGACTCACCCGGCGGCAGGATCGGAGTGCCCGTGTCCACCCCGAACACGCCGACGTTGGTGATGGTCAGGGTGCCGCCGGACATGGCCGCCGGCGAGGTGCGCCCGGACTTCGCCG
This sequence comes from Micromonospora sp. NPDC049171, assembly GCF_040648275.1. Lineage (NCBI taxonomy): Bacteria > Bacillati > Actinomycetota > Actinomycetes > Micromonosporales > Micromonosporaceae > Micromonospora > Micromonospora sp. NPDC049171. Next base: position 36,177 of record NZ_JBEZDJ010000011.1, on the reverse strand, counting down.
TCTGCACCAGGTCGGTCAGCGAGTCCGCCAACTCCCGCAACGAGAGTCGGCCGGCGTCCTTGATGTTCGGCACGATCAGGCCCCGCTCGGTGGCCGCCGCGATGCCGAGGTTGACGTACTCCTTCACCACGATCTCGTCGCCGGCCCACGTCGAGTTGACCATCGGGTGACGCCGCACCGCCAGCAGCACCGCCTTCGCCACCAGCAGCAGCGGCGAGACCCGTACGTCGCGCCACTCCCGCCGGCCGCGCAGCCGGTCCAGTGCCTTCATCGCCCGGGTCACGTCGACGGTCAGGAACTCCGTCACGTGCGGGGCGGTGAACGCCGAGCGGGACATGTTCTCGGCGGTGAGCTTGCGGACCCCCTTGACCGGGATGCGCTGCTCCCGGTCCGCGCCGAAGCTGGGGGCCGTCGTCACCGCGAGTGGCTCCGCCACCGCGACGGCGCCGTTCACCGCCCGGTGTACGTCCTCCCGGGTGATCGAGCCCAGCGGCCCCGACCCGGTAACCGTGCCGAGATCGACCCCAAGATCCTTGGCAAGCTTCCGCACCGGCGGCTTCGCCAACACCGCCCCGCCGCTCGCCCCGCCGCGTCGATCATGGACCTGTGGTGCCGGAATCGTGGTGGTCGCGGCTGGTTTGTCACCCACCACAACTCCATGATCGACCCCAGCGGGGGCGGCGGGCTGGGCGGGGACGGGGGCGTTCTTGCGGGGGCGGCGCTTTGCGGCCGTGGTACGCGGGCCGTAGCCGACGAGCACCGCCGTCCGACCGCCCGGGGCGACGCCGCCGATCAGGCCCGGCTCCACCATGCCCTCGGCCGGGGCCAGCTCCACCGCCGCCAGCGAGGCCGCCGACGGGGTGGGCAGGTCGCCGCTCGGCGTGGCAGTGATCGACGGCGCCTCCAGCGGACCGGCACCCGGGTCGGTGTCGATCGCGATGATCGGCGTACCGACCTCGACAGTCGTGCCCTCCGGGTGATGGATCGCCTGCACCTGCCCGGCCCACTTCGCCGGGATCTCCACCGCCGCCTTGGCCGTCTCGACCTCGACGATCGGTTGGTTCAGTTCGATCGTGTCGCCGACCTTGACCAGCCAGGCCAGGATCTCGCCCTCGGTCAGCCCTTCGCCCAGGTCGGGCAGGTTGAACGTCTTGATCCGGGACATGGCGCTCACCAGCCGAAGGTGCGGTCGACGGCGTCGAGCACCCGGTCGAGATCGGGCAGGTATTCCTCTTCCACCCGGGCGGCCGGGTAGGGGGTGTCGAAGCCGGTCACCCGCAGCACCGGCGACTCCAGGGAGTAGAAGCACTCCTCGGTGATCCGGGCGGCCAACTCGGCGCCGAGGCCGAGGTTCGACGGCGCCTCGTGCACCACGATCGCACGGCCGGTGCGCCTCACCGACTCGTACGCCGCCGCCAGGTCCAGCGGGGAGAGCGAACGCAGGTCGATGACCTCCAGCTCCCGGCCGTCCTCCGCGGCGGCGGTCGCCGCGTCCAGGCACGTCCGCACCATCGGTCCGTAGGCCAGCACGGTCACGTCCGTGCCGGGCCGCACCACGCGGGCCGAGTGCAGGGGGTACGCCTCGGACAGCGGCGCGTCCAGGTCGACCTGCCCCTTCTCCCAGTAGCGCCGCTTGGGCTCCAGGAAGACGATCGGGTCGTCCGAGGCGACGGCCTGCTGGATCATCACGTACGCGTCCTGCGGGTTGGAGCAGGTCACCACCTTCAGGCCGGCCGTGTGCGCGAAGTACGCCTCGGGCGACTCGGAGTGGTGCTCGACCGCGCCGATGCCGCCGCCGTACGGGATGCGGATCACCATCGGGATGTTGAGCTTGCCGCCGGAGCGGTAGTGCATCTTCGCCACCTGCGACACGATCTGGTCGTACGCGGGGTAGACGAAGCCGTCGAACTGGATCTCGCAGATCGGCCGGTAGCCACGGATGGCGAGACCGACAGCGGTGCCGATGATGCCGGACTCGGCCAGCGGGGTGTCGATCACCCGCTGGTCGCCGAAGTCCTTCTGGAGCCCGTCGGTGATCCGGAAGACGCCGCCGAGCTTGCCGACGTCCTCGCCCATGATGATGACCTTGGAGTCGTTCTCCAGGGCGCGGCGCAGGCCGGTGTTGAGGGCCTTGCCGATGGTGAGCGTCTCCGTGGCCATCAGTGGGCGCTCCCCTCGAAGGACTCCATGTAGCGGCTGAACTGCGCGCGTTGCTCGTCGAGCAGCGGGGAACCGTTCGGGTAGACGTGGTCGAACATCGTCACCGGCTCCGGGTTGGGCATGTCGAGCACCCGCTCGCGCAGGTGCACCGACTCGCGGCGGGCCTGCTCGTCGACGTCGGCGAAGAAGGCCGCGTCGGCGATCTGCTGCTTCTCCAGGAACGCCTTGACCCGGGTGATGGGGTCCTTGGCCTGCCACGCCTCGACCTCGCTGGCGATGCGGTAGCGGGTCGGGTCGTCGGAGGTGGTGTGCGCGCCCATCCGGTAGGTGTACGCCTCGATCAGGCTGGGGCCCTGCCCGTGGCGGGCGTTGTCCAGCGCCGTGCGGGTGACCGCGTACGAGGCCAGCACGTCGTTGCCGTCCACCCGTACGCCGGGGAAGCCGAAGCCGGCGGCCCGCTGGTAGAGCGGCACGCGGGTCTGCCGCTCCAGGGGCTCGGAGATCGCGTACTGGTTGTTCTGGCAGAAGAAGACAAGCGGGGCGTTGAACACGCTCGCCCAGACGAACGCCTCGTTCACGTCGCCCTGGCTGGTGGCCCCGTCGCCGAAGTAGGCGATCGCGGCCTCGCCGTCGTCGGTACCGGTCTTGCCGTCCATGGTGATGCCCATGGCGTAGCCGGTCGCGTGCAGGGTCTGCGCGCCGATGACGATCGTGTACATGTTGAACTTGAACTCGTTCGGGTCCCACCCGCCCTGGTCGACACCGCGGAACAGACCGAGCGGCATGATCGGGTCGATGCCCCGGCAGTAGAGGACGCCGTGCTCCCGGTAGGTCGGGAAGGCCATGTCCTGCGTCCGCAGCGCCCGCCCCGATCCGACCTGCGCGGCCTCCTGGCCGAGCAGGCTGGCCCAGAGGCCCAGCTCGCCCTGGCGCTGGAGCGCGGTCGCCTCGGCGTCCAGCTTGCGGACCAGCACCAGATCGCGGTAGAGGCCGCGGTACTCCTCGTCGGTGAAGTCGACGCGGTATTCGGTGCCGTCCGGCCCGGTGACGCTGTCGATCCGCTCGCCGTCGGGGGTGAGTAGCTGCACCAGCTCGGGATCGCCGGCCGTGCCCTTCTTGGAGCGGGGTGCCGCCCGCCTGCCGCGGGTGGTGCCCCCGGGGTCGCCCTTTGCCATCGGTCTCTCCCTGTCGTGTCTGCGTCGGCACCGGGGGTAACCCGGCTACGCAACTCGTGCGCCTGTCCGGCTTCTGCCGGACCGGTTCCTGGCGGCCGCGCCTAGCCCCGGTGGGGGTTGCCGCACGGCGTGAGCCGGGTTCTGGCCGAACCCGGATCGGGAGCGCCGGCGCCGGGCCGCGCCTGCCGCGAGGGTGCGCGGAGGTCACGGCTGCGTTGCCGTCGTGCTCCATATTCGCAGAGCAGGTGAGCGCGCCCACAGTACGCCCGCCCCGGATTCCGACAGCCCACCCTTTGACGTCGTTTGTCGCCATCATGCCGGCCTGCGTTGCCCAGGCGACCCGGCGATGATTCGTCACCGTTCGGACAGCATCGCGTGTCGACACGCGGTCGAGACTGGCTAACGGAGGGTAACTGGGCCAGGCTGATTCCCACAGGATCGCGCCTATCAGGTCATATGCCGGCTTTGGGGCTGGCGGCGTCCATCCATGTCCTCCGACGGCCGACGACAAGGGGTGTGCGGTGCACGAGCCAGGTGATGGTCCCGGCACACCAGCACTCGGCCGGCATCGGTCGGCCGGTGGCTACCGACGGGTGGTCGGTGTCCACCGTGCTCCCGGCGCGGGCGGCGCTACCCGGGGTTACCTGCTCACCGTCGCCCTGCTGGCTGGCACCGCGTCGATGCCCATCCTCGCCGCGATCAGCGCGGGCTCGGCCACCCCGGGCAGCACCGCGCTGCCGGACAACAGCACCCCGTTCATCACGACCCCGTCGGTCGGGCCGGTGGTGATCCCGCTGCCGATGACCAGCCAGCCGGCGCACCCGCCACCCGGCACACCAAGCGTCGGGCCGACCAGCGGCTGGCTGCCCGCCTCTCCGGGGCGTATCTCGGAAGGGCGTCCAGCGGAGCCGACCGGCCCCGGCCGGGTGGCGACCTACCCACCGCCACCGCCGAAGCCCACCCGCGGCACCTGGCCCGCCATGCCCCCACCCGGCCCTCCGGCCCCGGACCCGCCCGACCCTGGCCCGACGGATCCCGATCCGACCGACCCGGGCCCCACGGACCCAGGCCCGACCGACCCCGATCCGGATCCGACCGACCCCGATCCGGACCCGACCGACCCGGACCCGGACCCCACCGACCCCGATCAGGACCCGACCGACCCGGACCCGGACCCCACCGACCCCGATCAGGACCCGACCGACCCGGACCCGACCCTGGAGCCGACGCCCACGTCGGACCCCACGCCCGCGCCGACACCCGCGCCCACGCTGACGGACACCCCGACGGCGACCGCCGTGCCGACCAGGGCGCCGTCCGCCCCGGCCAGCACCCCCGGGCAACCCGCCACCCCGGCCGCACCGACCAGCCAGCCCGGCCCAGCGGTCCCGTCGCCTCCGGCCGTTCCCTCGATGCCCGCCGACGGCCAGCCCGCACTGGCCTGACCAGCGCACCCCACGGTGCCCGTCCCTTGATGCCCGCCGACGGCCGGCCCGCACTGGCCTGACCGGCGCATCCCACGGTGCCCGTTCCTCCATGCTCGCCGACGGCGGGTCCGCGCTGGTCCGACCGGCGCACCCCACGGTGCGCGCGACGGTACGGTGACGATCAGGCGTGGCTGACCCGGTTCCGACGGTGGGCACGTACCGGAGGGGGTGGCGTGGGCGGCGGTGCGAAACTCCGCCCGGTCATCGCCCGGCCCGGCCCGGGGCTGCGGGTCGCCCGGCTGGTCACCGAGGTGAGCGCGCCGGCCGTGCTGGTGTCGCTGCTGATCGTCACCGTGAGCTGGCACAGCGCGCGCCGTCCGGGCCAGGGCCTGGTCTGGGGTCTGCTCGCCACGCTCTTCGTCATCGGCATTCCGTTCGCCTACGTCGTCGGCGGGGTACGCCGTGGCCGGCTCACCGACCACCACGTCGGCCGTCGGGAGCAGCGCCGGGCTCCGCTGCTTGTCGGCCTCGCCTCGGTGACCGCGGGGCTCGCCCTGCTCGTCGTACTCGGTGCGCCCCGCCCGGTGCTGGCGCTGGCCGTGGCCGGGCTGGTCGGGCTCGTGGTCGCCGTGTCGGTGAGCCACTGGTGGAAGATGTCGATCCACTCGGCGGTGGCCGCCGGCGCACTTGTCATCCTGATGCTGACCTTCGGGACCTGGCTGGTCGTCGCCGCACCGCTGCTGGTGTTGGTCGGCTGGTCCCGGGTGCGGCTGCGGGATCACACGGTGTCGCAGGTGCTCGCCGGTGGTGTGCTCGGTGCGCTGATCGCCGCAGTGGTCTTCGGCGCACTGCGCTGACCGCGATCTGTTCCCGACCGGGGCCCGCCACCGGGTGCGGACGAGAGCCGGCGCCGGACGAGAGCCGGGGCCGGACGAGAGCCGGGGCCGGACGAGAGCCGGGGCCGGACGAGAGCCGGGGCAGGCGACGTGTCGCCCGCCCCGGGTGGACCGTCAGGCGCCGTCGTCGGCGAGACGGTGCCGGTTGGCCTCGATCCAGGCGTCCAGAGCGGCCGGGTCGTCCGGGTCCACCCCGTCGGCCATCAGCTGCGCCACCGCGGCGGTCGCCGGGCTGCGCCGTTCACCCGTCGAGTAGAGGCGGGCGAACTCCGGCACCATCTCCTCGATCGCCTCGTCGGTGCGCGTCGCCGCCGCCTCGGGCAGCCCGCGCTGGCGGGACGCGTACCGGGCCCAGGCGCGCAGCACCCGGGGCAGCATCGCCGCGTCGTCCATGTCCAGCACGGCGCGGCGGTGCACCCAGTCGAGCAGGAACAGCCCGGACACCGCCGGGCTCCAGCGCATCGGGTCGCCGTCCGGGAAGCTCGCCGAATGGTCCAGCACCAGGCTCAGGCAGAAGTGCAGGGAGGCCAACTCCGCGCCGTCGACCGTGTCCAGCCCGAAGCGGGCGGCCTCCGGCGCGGCGAGGAACCGCCGGACCAGGTCGGTGCGCTCGGCCGCGGAGAGCGGCTCGACCTCCGCCGGACCGGTCGGGTCGGCGGCGGTGGGCAGCAACGCCAGCCGGGCACCGACAAGCGCCCGGTCGGTCGCCAGGGAACCCTCGCCGGGCAACTCGCTGAGGTCGTCGGTCACCGCGAGGTGGCGGGCCACCTCGCCCCGGAGCCGGGCCGGATTCTCGGTACGGAACCAGGTCAACTCGTCGTCGGCGCACATCTGTCGGACCTGGTCCAGGATCCGTTCCGCCGGCCCACCGACGAAGATGTCCTTGGTGATCCCGATGTTGTGGTCCACCAGGGCCACCAACGCGTGCTCGCCGCCACCGGAGGCGTCGTCGTACGCGAAGGTGGCGAGGTAGGAGGTCTGGTCGCCGTACACGTCGCCGTACGCCCAGGTGCCGGTGAGGTGCACCCGGCCGAGCTGCCCGGACCAGGTGGGCGCCTGGGTGCCCGGACGGACCCGCTCGGTGCCCTCGGCGTCCGGGACGAGCGCGGCGAAGACCTGTCGGATGGTGGTGGCCGCCGCGATCCGGCGACGCGCGGTGGCGGCGAGGAACCCGGTGACGAACTCCCGTACGGCGGTGTCGCGGTCGGTTTCCGCGATGGCGTAGACACTGCCCAGCAGTGCGCTGCCGAGCATCTCGGCGTCGAGGGCGGACTCCAGCTTGGTCACGTCGCGTGCGGCGTGCAGCACCGCGTCGTAGGGGGTCTCAGGCGTGGCCATGCTCCGACCCTACGCCGCCCGGAGCCGATGCAGAGCGGTAGCGAGCCGCCTGAGGCGTCAGCGGCGGGCGGCGTCCCGGAGCGCGTCGCGTGCCTGCGCGTACGAGTCGAGCACGGTGCGTACCGGTGCCAGCACGTACTCCTCGCCGACCAGGGCCACCTTCGCGGTCAGCCGCTGTTCGGCGCGGGCCCGAGCGCGTCGGGCCGCCCAGCGCACCACCGGCCGGGTCAGCGCCGCCACCAGCAGCCCGGCCAGCAGGCCGCCGAGCAGTAGCAGGGTGGGCAGCGGCACCTGACCGACCATCGGGTTGTCCAGCGCCGGCAGGCCGAGTGCGCGCAGCGCGTACCCGAGAAGCAACCAGCCGAGCCCGACCACCGCGGCGAGGGTGACCAGCCACTGCACACCGCCGACGACCCGCCACCACAGCGGCCGACGGCCCAGGCCGAGGTCGGTGCCGGCGATCGTGCGGTCCAGTGCGTCCGGCAGGTCGCCCAGGCGGGACCGGGCGGCCGAGGTCACCGCGCCGGGCCAGGGGGCGGGCAGGTCGGCGGCGGCCCGGTCGGCCACCGCGCGGATCGCGAGACCCAGGGCCGAGCGTTGCGCGGCCGATGGCTCCGGGACGGAGGTGGCCGCGACCAGACTCTCCGCCGGGTCGACCCGGTCGCCGCTGGGGCCGGGCAGGTGCAGCCGACGCAGCGGGTCGGGTCGCAACCGCCGCCAGCCCCGGACCACGGGCCAGCCGGTGGCCGCGCCGGCCCGATGCCGGTACGCCTGCTCCACCGCCTCGGTGACCGCCGGCACGCCGGCCGCCCCGGCCAACGCCCGGTTGAGCCCGTCGAGCGCCGAGCCGTCCGGGCCACCCGCCGGTCGGGCCGAGCCGACCAGCTCGTCCAACCCGGCGACGACCGTGTCGACGTCACCCGCGAGCCGGCGCAGCGCGGCCTGCCGCTCGGCGACCGTACGTTCCAGCGCGCCGCGCAGCCCCACCATCCCGGGCGGGTCGATGGCGGTGGTCGCCAGCAGCGGCACACCGGTCAGCCCGTCCGTGTCGAGCAGTCGGCGCAGATCGTCCAGGACCCGGGGCACCTCGGCCGGGGGCAGTCGGTCAGCCTGGTTGAGCACGACAAGCGTCACGTCCCGATGCCTGTGGAACTCGCGCAGATAGCTGTCGTGGATGACCCGGTCGGCGTACTTCTGTGGGTCGACGACCCAGACCACCTGGTCGACCAGGCCGAGGAGCCGGTCCACCTCCAGGCGGTGGGATCGCTGCACCGAGTCGAAGTCGGGCAGGTCGAGCAGGATCAGCCCGTGCAGTGCCGTCTCGTCGTCCCCGTCCAGGGCGCTCTCCCGCACGAAGCGGTGTCGGGGCAGCACACCGATCCAGTCGAGCAGACGGGTGGCGCCCTCCAACGGCCCCCACACGCAGGCGTGGGTGACGCCGGTGGTCGGCCGGCGCACCCCGACCGGCGAGAGCTCCAACTGGGCCAACGCGTTGAAGAGGCTGGACTTGCCACTGCCGGTGGCGCCGGCCAGCGCGACCACCGTGTGGTCCCGGGACAGCGCCAGCCGGGTGCCGGCCCGCTCGACCAGGGTGTGCGCGGGCACCAGTTCGGCGTCGGGCAGCAGGCCGTCCACCGCGGTCAGGAAGCGGCGTACCGCGTCCAGCCGGGTGACCAGCGCGTCGGCGTCGACCCGCTGGTCACCGCGGAACGCCTCGCGTACCCGACCGGTGATGTTGGTCACCGGGCGCTCCCCTCGTCGCCGCCCGCGGACAGGCCGCTGCGGTGCCGGGCCAGCTCGACGCGACCGGCGGCCCGGCGCAGCCCGTCGCCGGCGTCCGCGGCGGGGCGGGCGTCGGCGGTGCGGCTGAGGAACCGGTCGGCCTCCGCGCCGAGCAGCGTCCGCACCCGGGCCAGCAGGTCGGTGCGGGCCTTGGCAGCGAGGGTACGCACCGCCTGGTCGCCGAAGATCGCCTGGAGCACCGCCTGCGCGGCGACGGTGGTGCCCGCCCCGGTGGCCAGCTCCAGCCCGGTCGGGATGAACGCGGTGGAGGCGAAGACAGCGATCATGACGGCCAACCCGGTGGCGTTGACCGCGTACGCGGCGGTGCGGGCCACGAACCGCTTGTCGCCGCCCTCGACCCGGACCAGCTCCAGCACCCCGCGCTGCCAGTCCCGGACCATGCGTTCGGCGCGCTCCGGGAGGTCGTCGCTCGGGTGGGCGAGCGCCGGATCGAGCAGCCCGGAGCCCGCCGGGTGCGCCTTCCACGCCGTGTACGCGGATTCGGCGGCCTCCGAGGACACCCCGCGCAGCAGCGTGACCAGCTGCGACTCGATGGCGTTGCGCAACTCGACGGCGGGCGCCGGGCGACCGGTGACAGCGGCGACGACCCGGTCTCGGAGGCGACCGATCCGGGCCTCCAGAGTGCGGAAGAACTCTCCGGTGCCGACGAACTCCTGCCAGCGGGCGAGCACCTCGCCCCGGAGTAGTCGGCCGTCCTGAAGCCCCTGCTCGACGGTGCGCTCGGCACCCCGGTACGCGGCCCGGACCCGTTCGTCCAGCTCGGCGGCGGCGGTGACCTGCTGGTCGGCGGCGTCGGCCAGCTCCTCGACGGCGGGGTGGAGGGCGGCCAGCGCACCGTCCAGGGTCTGGCGGACCACGGCCGAGCGGGCTTCCGCGTCGCCGGCCAGTCGGGCGAACCAGTCGGCCAGCGCCGCGGTCACGCCCTCGGGCAGCAGCCCCTGACCGTCGACCCACGTTTCTGGCAGCACGAACAGCGGCGCCCGGCCGAGATCCTGTTCGGCGAGCATCTCGGCCAGGTGCGCGGCGATCTCGTCGGTGGCCTCGGCGGGTACCCGGTCCAGCACCATGGCGATCACCGCGCCGCGCGCCCGGGCGCTGCGCAGCAGCTCCCACGGCACCGCGTCGGCGTACCGGGCGGCGGTGGTGACGAAGAGCCAGAGGTCGGCGGCGGCGAGCAGTTGGGTGGCGAGCGCCCGGTTGGCGTCGACCACCGAGTCGATGTCGGGTGCGTCGAGGAAGGCCAGCCCGGCGGGCAGGGCGGGCGCGGTGACGAGGTGCAGGGCGCGCGGATCGTCGCTCGGCTCGGTGGTGCGGGTCAGCCCGGGCAGCAGGTCGCCCTGCCGAAACCACGCCGCGTCGGACGGGTTGCACACCAGCACCGGGGAGCGGGTGGTCGGCCGGAGCACACCGGCGGCGCTGACCCGGGCCTTGACCAGGCTGTTGACCAGTGTCGACTTGCCCGCGCCGGTGGAGCCGCCGACCACCACGAGCAGCGGCGCGTCCAGCCGGGCGAGCCGGGGCAGCAGGTAGTCGTCGAGCTGGTCGGTGAGGGCGGCGGCGGTGTGCCGGGCGGAGCCGGCGGAGGGCAGTGCGAGAGGAAACCGGGTCGCACCTATCGCCTCCCGGAGACCCGACAGGGCGCCGGGGAGGCTGTCGTCCCCGGTGGTGGCGGGCGGCTCCTCCGCGGCGTCCGGCGGGCCGGTGCGGGCTGCGACGGCGGGCGCGCCGGAACGGGTGGCGGAATCGCCGTGCGTCGTCACCGCTAAAGCGTGCCCGACCGATGCAAGGGAAGACAACCGGACGGTAGTAATGGCTGAGTTGCGTCGGGTTGACTCAACCCGACTTGACGATTCGCCAGCGCGTGGCACTATTGAGTCAAGTTCACTCAACTTGTGGTGGGGCCCGCTGCGGGCGGTGCTCGCCAGGCAGCCGCGGGCGATGCCCGTCACCTGCACAACCTTACGAAGCGAGGAAGCGAAGATGGCACGTGCGGTCGGTATCGACCTCGGCACGACGAACTCCTGCGTCAGCGTTCTCGAGGGCGGTGAACCCACCGTCATCGCCAACGCTGAGGGGTCGCGGACTACCCCGTCGATCGTCGCGTTCGCCCGCAACGGCGAGGTGCTCGTCGGCGAGGTCGCCAAGCGCCAGGCAGTGACCAACCCCGACCGGACGATCCGGTCGGTCAAGCGCGAGGTCGGCACGAACTGGTCCGTCGACATCGACGGCAAGAAGTACACCCCGCAGGAGATCTCGGCCCGGACGCTGATGAAGCTCAAGCGGGACGCGGAGGCGTACCTGGGCGAGCAGATCACCGACGCGGTGATCACCGTCCCGGCCTACTTCAACGACAGCCAGCGCCAGGCCACCAAGGAGGCCGGTGAGATCGCCGGCTTCAACGTGCTGCGGATCGTCAACGAGCCGACCGCGGCCGCCCTGGCGTACGGGCTGGACAAGGGCTCCAAGGAGCAGACCGTCCTGGTCTTCGACCTCGGCGGCGGCACCTTCGACGTGTCGCTGCTGGAGCTGGCCGAGGGCGTCATCGAGGTCAAGTCGACGAGTGGTGACAACCACCTCGGTGGCGACGACTGGGACCAGCGGATCATCGACCACCTGGTCAAGACGTTCCGTGGTGAACACGGCATCGACCTCGGTCAGGACAAGATGGCCCTCCAGCGCCTCCGCGAGGCCGCCGAGAAGGCCAAGATCGAGCTGTCCGCCGCCACCACCACCAACATCAACCTGCCGTACATCACCGCCGGCGCCGCCGGCCCGCTGCACCTCGACGTGACGCTGAGCCGCGCCGAGTTCCAGCGGATGACGCAGGACCTGCTGGACCGCTGCAAGGGCCCGTTCGAGCAGGCCGTGAAGGACGCCGGGATCAAGATCTCCGACGTCGAGCACGTCATCCTGGTCGGCGGTTCGACCCGGATGCCCGCCGTGACCGACCTGGTCAAGCAGCTCACCGGTCGCGACCCCAACAAGGGCGTCAACCCGGACGAGGTCGTCGCCGTCGGCGCCGCCCTCCAGGCCGGTGTGCTCAAGGGTGAGGTCAAGGACGTCCTGCTGCTCGACGTGACCCCGCTGAGCCTGGGCATCGAGACCAAGGGCGGCATCTTCACCAAGCTGATCGAGCGCAACACCACCATCCCGACCAAGCGCTCCGAGGTCTTCACCACGGCGGACGACAACCAGCCGTCGGTGCTGATCCAGGTGTTCCAGGGTGAGCGGGAGATCGCGGCCTACAACAAGAAGCTCGGCACCTTCGAGCTGACCGGCCTCCCGCCGGCGCCGCGCGGTGTGCCGCAGATCGAGGTCGCCTTCGACATCGACGCCAACGGCATCGTCAACGTGCACGCCAAGGACCTGGGCACCGGCAAGGAACAGAAGATGACGATCACCGGCGGCTCCTCGCTGCCGAAGGACGACATCGAGCGGATGCGCCGGGACGCCGAGGAGCACGCGGAGGAGGACAAGCGCCGTCGCGACGACGCCGAGGCCCGCAACGTGGCCGAGGCGCTGCAGTGGCAGACCGAGAAGTTCCTCGCCGAGAGCGGCGACAAGCTGCCCGGTGAAAACCGGGAGCAGCTCAACGAGGCGCTCGGTGAGCTGCGGGGTGCCCTCGGCGGTCAGGACATCGAGAAGATCAAGTCCGCCCACGAGAAGCTGGCGAAGGTCTCCCAGGAGGCCGGTTCGCTGCTCTACTCGCAGCAGGCCGAGCAGGGTCAGCAGCCCGGTGGCGAGCCCGGCCCGGGTGCGGCCGGCGCGACCGGTGCGACCGGCGCGCAGGCCGGTGGAGCCGACGACGTGGTCGACGCGGAGATCGTGGACGAGGACGGCAAGAAGTGACCGTCGGGCTCCGACACGTATCCACGGCGAAGGGGATGAGGTAGCCGCATGACGCAGAAGCCACGAGCCGCCGACCCGGGCGACACCGGGTCGACGCCGGGTGGCTCCGCGCCCACGGAGCCGACCACCGGCGACGGGGAGCGGGTCGTCATCCGCAACAAGCGCAAGCTCGTCGACACGGCGGAGCCGGAGGGCACCGCCGCCGACGCGGAGACCGGTGTGCCGGCCGAGGGCCTGGTCGAGGACGCCGAGGTCGTGGTCGACGAGATCGAGGTCGAGGTCAACTCCACCGACGGACCGGAGCCAACCGGTCCAGCGGTGGTGGACGCCCCGGCGCAGCCGGTCGACGGCGCCGGCACGGGCACGTCGCTCGGCGCCGAGCTGGAGGCACTCCGGGCCGAGTTGGACGAGCGCACCAGGGACCTACAGCGGGTGTCGGCGGAGTACGCCAACTACCGCAAGCGGGTCGACCGCGACCGCAACCTGGTGCAGGAGCAGGCGACCGGCTCGGTGCTGGCCGCGCTGCTGCCGATCCTCGACGACCTGGACCGGGCTCGGGAACACGGCGACCTGGTCGGACCGTTCGGCACGGTGGCGGAACAGCTCACCACCGCACTGGGCAAGTTCGGCCTGAACGCCTTCGGCGAGCAGGGCGACGCGTTCGACCCGACCCGCCACGAGGCGGTCGCGCACCAGACCTCGGCCGAGGTCAGCGAGCCGACCTGCGTCCAGGTGATGCGGCGCGGCTACCAGCTCGGTGAGCGGTTGCTGCGTCCCGCGCTGGTCGCGGTCGCGGACCCGGAATAGTGCGAGACAGTGACCGGGCCGTCCCGCCCATCGCGCAACGGTGGGCGGGACGGCCGGGCCGCGAATGTCGGAAGGGGGTGGACCGGTGAGTTCCAAGGACTGGATCGAGAAGGACTTCTACGCCGTGCTCGGCGTGGACAAGGCCGCCTCCGCGGACGACATCAAGAAGGCGTACCGCAAGGTGGCCCGCGAGTCGCACCCGGACCACAACCCGGGCGACGCCAAGGCGGAGGAGCGGTTCAAGGCCGCGTCCGAGGCGTACAACGTGCTGTCGGACTCCGGCCGCCGCCGCGAGTACGACGAGATGCGCTCGCTGTTCGGCTCGGGCGCGTTCCGGCGTAACGCCCGGGGCGAGGGTCAGCCGGGCGGCATGCCGTTCGACGTCTCCGACATGTTCGGCGGCGGAGGCGGCGACCGCCGCTTCGGAGGCGCCGGCTTCCAGGACCTGTTCAGTTCGATCTTCACCGGTGGTCAGGGCGGTGGGCAGGCGGCGCCGCGTGGTCCGGCCCGCGGCCGGGACGTGGAGACCGAGGTGGCACTGGACTTCGGCGACGCGGTGCGCGGGGTGACGCTGCCCCTGACGCTGCGCGCGCCCGGGGTCTGCGACACCTGCCACGGCAACGGGGCCAAGCCCGGCACCCAGCCGCGTACCTGCCCGGTCTGCCACGGTGCCGGCGTGACCACCCGCAACCAGGGCTCGTTCAGCTTCTCCGAGCCGTGCCGCAACTGCCAGGGCGTCGGCACCGTGGTCGAGGAGAAGTGCCCCGAGTGCCACGGCAGCGGCGGTGTCACCAAGACCCGCACCATGAACGTGCGCTTCCCGGCCGGCGTTGCCGACGGCCAGCGCATCCGGCTGACCGGGCGCGGTGAGCCGGGCGAGCGCGGCGGCCCGGCCGGCGACCTGTTCGTGCACGTCAAGGTTCGACCGGACGAGCTGTTTGGGCGTACCGGCGACGACCTGACACTCAGCGTGCCGGTCACCTTCGCGGAAGCCGTGCTCGGCACGGACCTGCGGGTGCCCACGCTCGACGGCGCGGTGACCCTGCGGGTTCCGCCGGGGACGCCGAGTGGGCGGGTCCTGCGTGCCCGCGGCAAGGGTGTGGTCCGCCGCGACGGACAGGCCGGTGACCTGCTTGTCACGTTGGACGTGGTGGTGCCGGCCGGGTTGTCCGACGAGGCGCGCGCGGCGCTGGAGGCGTTCGCCGAGCAGAGCCCGCCGGCGGCCCGGGAACATCTCGACGCGCGGTTGCGTCGGGTCAGCTAGTCCGGTGGAAGGGACGCGGAGGTGAGCGGCATGTCGGGCGAGTTCCTCGGTTCGGGTGACCCTGCCTACGAGGCCAAGGTGCTGATGATCTCGGTTGCGGCGCGGATGGCGGGGATGCATCCACAGACCCTGCGCCAGTACGACCGACTGGGGCTGGTGCAGCCCGGCCGGGCCGCTGGCGGCGGGCGCCGGTACAGCGTCCGCGACGTGGTGCTGCTGCGCGAGGTGCAGCGGCTCAGTCAGGACGACGGGATCAACCTCGCCGGCGTCAAGCGGATCATCGGGCTGGAGCGACTGTTGGAGCAGGCGCAGCAGCGGGTGGCCCGACTGGAGGCGGAGTTGGATGCCGCGTACCGGCGAGTGGCCGAGCTGGAATCACTCGCCCGCTTCCCGGGACGGGACCTGGTGCCGACCAATCGCACGTCCACCGCGCTTGTGGTGTGGCGACCCCGCCGTACTCCCGATCGTTGACCTGACGCGCACCCGGATCCGACTCATCGGCCCGGACCACACCGGATTCCCCGGCGCGGTCCGGGCCGTTTCGGTTAGCCTGGGAATACGGGTCCAATCGGCTATTTCGGGCCTGCCGACATGGCGAGGGGGAGCGATGGCGGAACCGGCGAAGAAGATGGCCGAGCAGACGGAGGACCGGCTGGAAAGCCTGGCCGAAACCGTCCGCAAGAAGTTCGACAAGGTGACCGAGGGGACCTATCGGGACCGGGTCGTCGGGGGCCGGTTCGCCGAGCGGGGCGACCACGGCGTCGACAAGGGTCGACCCGAAACCGAACACAAGCAGGACTGACCGGCGACCGACGTGCGGGCCGGGACCCACGGGGGGTCCCGGCCCGTTCGCGGTTACTGAGTGCGGTGGGGGTCGCGGCCCGTGCGCGGTTAGTGAGTGCGGGCCTCGGTTCAGCCGAGGCGGCGGTTCTCGCGGACCAGGCCGCCCTCGCACCAGTCCCGGTAGACGAAGAGATCCGGTCGGGCCAACAGCACCCGCCCGTTGTGCGCCCAGATCCTCATCAGCTCGTCGCCGTCCCGCTCGGCCTGCTCGACGAGCTTGCGGAAGCGGCGCTTGGGGTGGGCGCGAAAGTTCGTCCGGATGCCGTCGGCCGCGTAGATGTAGAGGCAGTGCAGGGCGAAACGCCGAGCCGGGCAGGTCGGGTCCATCGCCAACTCGAAGAGTGTCAGCACCAGTCGGTCGCCGGAGACCAACAGGTCCCAGTCCGGTGGCATCGAAGCCAACGGCACCGAATCAGGCTTGTACGCCCAAGCTCGCAACTCCGCCGGACTCGGATCGACGGGGTTGGCGAAGCCGCGGAACGTCGACTCCTGCACGCTCACCGGCCAACCTTCCACGCTCTCGCCCGCGTTTGGCAACGCTGCCTACGGACCTTGGCTGCTGGGGCGAAACGGTAACCCGCCGTCGGGTGCTGCCGGTAGTACCCGTGAGGAGCAATTCCGCAACCGTTGGCATGGGCGGGTTTACTGCACCGAGTCGACGACTGGGGTCCGCTCCCGCCGCTGGGCCGCCGCGCGGTTACGCAGCCACCGCTTGAACCACGGGAAGTCTGGCAGCCGGGCGAGGATCGGCCCGGTCACCACGGTGATCAGGACGTACGTCGCGGCCAGCGCCGCCAACCGCGGCTCGACGCTCCCGGCGGCCACCGCGAGCCCGGCGATGACGATGGAGAACTCACCCCGGGGTACGAGTGCCAGGCCGGCCCGCCACCGACCGGGTTCCGCGATGCCGACCCGGCGGGCCGCGAGGTAACCGGTGAGCGTCTTCGTCGCCATCGTTACCACGGCCAACGCGAGCGCCGGCAGCAGCACCGGCGGGATGTCCCGTGGGTCGGTGACCAGGCCGAAGAAGACGAAGAACACGGCGGCGAACAGGTCCCGCAGCGGGGAGAGCAACTCGGTCGCGTGGTGCGCCACCGGACCGGAGAGCGCGATGCCGACCAGGAACGCGCCGACCGCCGCCGACACCTGGAGTTTCGCCGCGATACCCGCGACCAGCACCGTCAGACCGAGCACGCCGAGCAGCAGCGCCTCCGGGTCCTTCGCGGACAGCGCGGAGGAGATCAGGTGGCCGTACCGGATGGCGACCACAAGCACGATCAGCACCGTACCCACCGCGATGGTGAGCGCGATGCCACCGCCGAGCAGGCCGCTGCCGAGCAGCACGGCCGTGACCAGCGGCAGGTAGAGCGCCATCGCCAGGTCCTCGATGACCAGCACCGAGAGGATCACCGGAGTTTCCCGGTTGCCGAGCCGGCCCAGGTCGGCGAGAACCTTGGCGATCACCCCGGAGGAGGAGACCCAGGTGATGCCGCCGAGCACCAGGGCGGCGACCCAGTCCCAGCCGAGCAGCAGGGCGAACCCCGCGCCGGGTAGCGCGTTGAGCACGCCGTCGATCAGGCCGGCCGGGGCCGCCGAGCGGAGGTTGCCGACCAGCTCGTTGGCCGAGTATTCCAGGCCGAGCATCACCAGCAGCAGGATGACGCCGATCTCGGCGCCGACCGCGAAGAACTCCTCGCTGGCGGCGAGCGGAAGCAACCCGCCGTGCCCGAACGCGAGCCCGGCCAGCAGGTAGAGAGGGATGGGTGAGAGGCCTACCCGGCGGCTGAGCCGGCCGAGGACACCGAGCAGCAGCAGCAGCGCACCGACTTCGATGAGCAGCGTCTTGAAATCGTGCATCCGCCTCAGCCGTCCGGGTCACTGTCGGCGAGGATGGCGGACACGCCGTCGAGACCCCTGCGGGTCCCGACAACGACCACCACATCGCCGGCCGCGAAGCGGAAGGAGGGGAGTGGCGAGACGATCACTTCGCCTTCGCGCAGCACCGCCACGATGGAGGCGCTGGTGCGGGTACGCGCCTTGGTGTCGGCGAGCTTCCGGTTGACGTACGGCGAGCCGGCCGTGATGGCGATCTGCTCGGTGAGCAGACCGGCGGCCTGCTCGCGCAGCCCAGAGAGCTGGCCGAGCATCAGCGACGCGCCGAGGATGTCGGCCAGAGCCTCAGCCTCGTCGTCGGTCAGCGGGATGTCCGCCTGGCAGGAGTCGGGATCGTCCGGGTCGTACAGGACGAGATCACGGCGGCCATTGCGGTGGGAGACAACGCCCAGGCGGCGTCCGGACTCCGTCACCAGATCGTGACGTACCCCGATCCCGGGTAGGGCGGTCTGCTCGACACGTACTCGCACACGCCAAGGCTACCGCTCGGTGAACAATCCGCAGATCTTGGAAGGACAGTGCTCCGCCCTGGAGCTCGCCGCGAGAGATCTTGGAAGAAATGCGCCCCTCCAGGGGCAGTTTCTTTCCAAGATCTACTGCTTCTCTGCGACGAACACACCGAGCGCCGGGGCCGGGGCGAGGGTGAGGGCCGGGGCCGGACGCGTTGGTGCCCACCCCGGTGGAGCGGGGCGGGCACCCGGGCGACGCGATGGTCAGCGGAGGCTGGCGAAGAACTCGCGGATGTCGGTGACCAGCACGTCAGTGGCCTGGTGGGCGGCGTAGTGGCCGCCGACGTCACCGCGGCCCTCGACGTCCGTCTGGTAGGCCGTCCACCGGACGATGTTCGCGTGGTCCCGCTCGGCGAAGCGGCGGATGGACTGGAAGTCGCCGGGGAACATGGCCAGTGCGGTCGGCGTGGTGGTCGGCGCGGTCGGCTGCTGGTCGGCGTGGGCGTCTTCCCAGTAGAGCCGGATCGCCGAGGCAGCCGTGCCGGTGAACCAGTAGAGGGCCACGTTGGCCAGGATGAAGTCCGCGTCCAGGCTCTCGTCGAACAGTTGGGCGTTCCAGGCGAGCAGCCCGACCGGGGAGTCGGCCAGCGCGTACGCCAGGGTCTGCGGCTGCTGGCTGTGCACCTGGTTGAAGGAGAACTTGTTCTCGTAGAACCACTGGAGGTGCGTGAGCGCCGCCTGGTCCGCCTCGGACAGGTCGGCGAACTCGGCCGGGTCGCCGGAGGGGAACGAGAAGAGCTGGGTGACGTGCACGCCGAGGACGTGCTCCGGATCGATCCGGCCCAGCTCCGGCGCGACCATCGAGCCGGCGTCGTTGCCGACGGCGCCGTAGCTGGCGTACCCCAGGCGGTTCATCAGCTCGGCCCAGGCGCGGGCGGTGCGGAAGCGGTTCCAGCCGGCGCTGCGGGTGGGGCCGGAGAACCCGAAGCCGGGCAGCGACGGGATGACCAGGTGGAAGGCCGGCGCGGCGGGGTCGCTGGGCTCGGTGAGCGGGGCGATCACGTCCAGGTATTCCAGGACGGAGCCGGGCCAGCCGTGGGTGAGCACCAGGGCGGTGGCGTCCGGGCGGGAGGACCGGACGTGCAGGAAGTGGATCTGCTCGCCGTCGATCTCGGTGACGAACTGGGGGTGGGCGTTCAGCTGGGCCTCGACGGCCCGCCAGTCGAACCCGTCGCGCCACCGGTCGGCGAGTGCCCGCACCCGATCGGTGCCCATCCCGTAGGTGTCGCCGGCACCGGGCACCTCGGCGGGCCAGCTCGTGCGGGCCAGGCGGGCGGCCAGGTCGTCGAGGGCGGTCTGCGGGATCTCGACGCGGAACGGGCGGAGCGCGGTGCCGGTCATCTCGGAACTCCTTCGGAACGGAATGTTTCGTTCTGCAGTCACAGTAGCAGACCGGAACGATCCGTTCCACTGTTAGGCTGACCGCATGGCAACTTCCGGCAAGACGCTGGGCGGCCGCCGCGCCCAGGCCGCCCGCAACGACGAGGTCATCCTCGAAGCCGCCCGCGCGGTCTTCCTCGACGACCCGAAGGCGCCGATCGCCGCCGTCGCCGAACGCGCCGGCGTCGGCATCAGCGCGCTCTATCGGCGGTACGCGGGCAAGGAGGACCTGTTGCGTCAGCTCTGCCACGACGGGTTGCGCCGGTACGTGGCCGAGGCCGAGTCGGCCCTCGCCGAGCCGGACGACTGGGCCGCGTTCACGGGTTTCCTGGCCCGGGTGGTCGACGCCGACGTGCACTCGCTCACCGTCCACCTGGCCGGCACCTTCACGCCGACCGAGGAGATGGGGCGGGACGCGATGCGCGCCGGCGAGCTGGCCACCGCCCTGTTCGAGCGGGCCCGCGGCAGTGGGCGGTTGCGCCCCGACGCGGTCGTACACGATCTGGGGTTGCTGTTGGAGTCGTGTGCGGCGGTGCGCGTACCGGATGCGGAGCGGACCGGGCAGTTGCGCCGCCGCCAGCTCGCGGTGCTGCTGGCGGGCCTCTCGACGGTGCCCGGCGCGGACCCGCTGCCCGGTCCGCCTCCGGCGGCCGGGGAGTTCGACTGGCGGTGGCGCCTTCGGGAGTGATGGGTGTCACAGCGCTAAGGTTGAGTGGAATACGCTCAACTCTGGTTGTGTCCTTCTCAGTGGACAACGCCGATCCGGGGGAGCCCATGAACACCGAAAAACTCACCACCAAGAGCCGCGAAACCATCACGGGGGCTGTCGCGCTGGCCAACCAGCGTGGCCACGCCACCGTGGAGCCCTGGCACCTGCTGCTGTCACTCCTGGACACCGATGGCTCGACCGCCACCGGTCTGTTGCGCGCCGTCGGGGCCGACCCCGCCGAGCTGCGCCGGGCCGCCCAGCGCGCGGTCGACGCCCTGCCGGCCGCCCGCGGTTCGAGCATCGCCGAGCCGACGTTGGCTCGCGAGTTCGTCAACGCCATCGGCGCCGCCGAGCAGATCGCCCGGCCGTTGGGCGACGAGTACACCTCCACCGAGCACCTGCTCGCCGGCCTCGCCCGGGTCGGCGGGGCGGTGTCCGGCGCGCTGAAGACGGCAGGTGCCACCGAGGAAGCCCTGGTCGCGGCCTTCCCGACCGTCCGCGGCGGGGACCGCCGGGTCACCACCGCCGACCCGGAGCAGACCTACCAGGCCCTGACCAAGTACGGCGTCGACCTCACCGCCAGCGCCCGGGACGGAAAGATCGACCCGGTCATCGGCCGGGACTCCGAGATCCGTCGGGTCATCCAGGTGCTCTCCCGGCGTACGAAGAACAACCCGGTGCTGATCGGCGAGCCCGGCGTCGGCAAGACCGCGATCGTCGAGGGGCTCGCCCAGCGGATCGTCACCGGTGACGTGCCCGAGTCCCTGCGCGACAAGAAGCTGATCTCGCTGGACCTCGGCGCGATGGTCGCCGGCGCACAGTACCGGGGCCAGTTCGAGGAGCGGCTGAAGTCCGTCCTGGAGGAGATCAAGAACTCCAACGGGCAGGTCATCACGTTCCTCGACGAGCTGCACACGGTCGTCGGCGCCGGCAAGGGCGAGGGCTCGATGGACGCCGGCAACATGCTCAAGCCGATGCTGGCCCGTGGCGAGCTGCGGATGGTGGGCGCGACCACGCTCGACGAGTACCGCGAGCACATCGAGAAGGACCCGGCGTTGGAGCGTCGCTTCCAGCCGGTGCTTGTCGGCGAGCCGACGATCGAGGACACCATTGGCATCCTGCGCGGCCTCAAGGAGCGCTACGAGGTGCACCACGGCGTACGGATCACCGACGCCGCGCTCGTCGCCGCCGCGACCCTGTCGGATCGCTACATCACCGACCGGTTCCTGCCGGACAAGGCGATCGACCTGGTCGACGAGTCTGCGTCCCGGCTCCGGATGGAGATCGACTCCCGTCCGGTCGAGGTGGACGAGATCGAGCGGGCGGTGCGCCGGCTGGAGATCGAGGAGATGGCGCTGGCGAAGGAGCCGGACGCCGCCTCCGCCGAGCGGTTGGAGCGGCTGCGCAAGGAGCTGGCCGACAAGCGCGAGCAGCTCACCGTGCTCTCCGAGCGCTGGCAGACGGAGAAGAGCCACATCACCAAGCTCTCCACCGCCAAGGAGGAGTTGGAGCGTCTCGGCGGCGAGGCCGAGCGGGCCGAGCGCGACGGTGAGTTGGAGCGCGCCGCCGAGCTGCGCTACGGCCGGATCCCCGCCCTCAAGGTCGAGCTGACGCAGGCCGAGGAGGAGCTGGCCCAGCTCCAGGCCGACGGCGCGATGCTCAAGGAGGAGGTCGGCGCGGACGACATCGCCGCGGTGGTCGCCTCCTGGACCGGCATCCCCGCCGGCCGGCTGCTGGAGGGCGAGACGGCCAAGCTGCTGCGGATGGAGGAGTCGCTGGGCGGCCGGGTGGTCGGCCAGCCCGAAGCGGTCGGCGCGGTCTCCGACGCGGTCCGCCGCGCCCGTGCCGGCATCGCCGACCCGGACCGCCCGACCGGCAGCTTCCTCTTCCTCGGCCCCACCGGCGTCGGCAAGACGGAGCTGGCCAAGGCCCTCGCCGAGTTCCTCTTCGACGACGAGCGGGCGATGGTCCGCATCGACATGAGCGAGTACGGCGAGAAGCACTCGGTCGCCCGCCTGGTGGGCGCCCCGCCCGGCTACGTCGGCTACAACGAGGGTGGCCAGCTCACCGAGGCGGTGCGTCGTCGGCCGTACTCGGTGATCCTGCTCGACGAGGTGGAGAAGGCCCACCCGGACGTCTTCGACGTGCTGCTCCAGGTGCTCGACGACGGCCGGCTCACCGACGGTCAGGGCCGTACGGTCGACTTCCGCAACGCGATCCTGATCCTCACGTCCAACCTCGGGTCGTCGGTGATCGGTGACCTGACGCTCGCCGACGAGCAGCGCCGCGAGGGTGTGCTCGCCGTGGTCCGGTCGCACTTCAAGCCGGAGTTCCTCAACCGGCTGGACGACATCGTGGTCTTCGCCTCGCTGCGCGGGGACGATCTGCGGGCCATCGTCGACATCCAGTTGGACCGGATGAGGCGGCGTCTGGCCGACCGCAGGCTCGGCCTGGACATCACCGAGTCCGCCCGGACCTGGCTGGCCGAGCACGGCTACGACCCGATCTACGGCGCCCGCCCACTCCGTCGTCTGGTCCAGACCGCAATCGGAGACCAGTTGGCAAAGGCCCTACTGTCCGGCCAGATCCGAGACGGCCAAACAGTAAAGGTAGACCAAAACACCCAAACCAACACCCTCTCCGTAACCCCCGCCTAACAACCCCCACCCCCACCCCCACCCCCACCCCCGGAGGCCTCCCCCGCGTTGATCATGGAGTTATTGCCCGGCTGCTCGGCGTGTCGGGGCAATAACTCCATGATCACCGGGGTGGGAGGGGGTTGGTGGGGGTGGGTGGGGTGGGGGAAGAGGGGGTGAGGGGGGTGGGAGGGGGGTTGGTGGGGAAAGGAGTGGGGCATGTTTGGGATTGGGAAGAAATGGGAGCGGGAACTTGGTGCGGCTGTCGACGAGTTGATCGCGGCTGACACGCTTGCCTTTGGTGGGGTGGGCATCGCCGGGGCTTTGCTGCCGGTGACGGAGGCGTTCCACAGTGTCGAGGCTGCCCTCGACGACCACCCCGACGAGGTCCGTCGGCAGCTCGACCGGGTGCTGGCCGACGGCACACCCGCCGGGCGGGCGTACGCGGCCACGCTGCTGGAACGGGTCGACCCGACGGCGGCTCGGGCGGCCTGGACGGCACTGCGGGACGACCCGAGCGAGTTCACCACCTTCGTCGGCTGCGTGCTGGGCCGCGAGACGCTTGGTAACTACGCCAGCCAGCGGCTCGCCACACTTTGATCCATCTGCGGACATGGACGAACCAGCGCCCACCCGGCCGTCCACAGTGCGATCGTGCACAACAGGCGACGCCACGGCTGCCATCGGTAGCTGAGCTGTCGGTCACGGTACGGGTCCCACCGGAGCCGAGGATTGTTACCGTCTGCGCCGAGGTACCTGGGGAGATGGTCGGGTGGGCAGGTCAGTGACGTACCTGGTGGTGGCGCTTGCCGTACTCGCGGTGGTCGTCATCGTGCTCGTCGTGCGGACCCGGCGGCCGGCGACGGCCCGGTCCGGCGGGCGATCGTCGGACGCCCGGCCGGCGGAGCCACCGCGTGGCGATCCGCTCCGTCTGGGCCTGGGCCACCGCGTGCGGATCCGCGAGCGGGAGTACGCGGTGAGCGGCACCATTCGCCTGGTCGAGGGGGACTGGAGTTGGGTGCAGCACCTGCTCGACGACGGGTCCGGCACCCGCTACCGGCTCTCCGTGGAGGACGGCCCCGAACTGGAGTTGGTGCTCTGGACGGCCGAGCCGGGCGCGAGCGTGACCCCGGGAGCCCCGACCATCGACCTCGGTCGGCGGCGCTACACCTGGGCCGAGACGGGGCAGGCGCGCTACACCGCCACCGAGGAGACCGGACTGCCGGCGGCGGGCACGATGCGCTACCACGACTACCAGTCCGGCGGCACCGCGCGGCTCTCCTTCGAGGCGTACGGCGAGGAGGGTTGGCGGGTGGCCCGCGGTGACCTGCTCGACCGCGCTGACCTGACGATCCTTCCCAGATCCGGGGAGCGCTGAGCCCGGGCCGGGTGGGCGCGCCGGCTCGCCACGGCATGCCGAAACGGCCGGTTGCCGATACGGTGTGGGCGATCTGAGGGAAGGAGAATCATGGTCGATTCCCAGAGCACGCCGGCCCGTCAGCGGCCATCAGTTGTGTCGATTTCCAGTTACCTGCTCTACCTGTTCGTGGCGCTCCAGGTGATCACGCTGATCATCTCGCTCACCACCTTCGGCAAGACGCGGGACGCGCTCCGCGCCGCGTACGAGGGCAGCAGCACCGACGGCGACCAGGTGGCAGACGTCTTCGTCGCCATCGGCCTCGGCGGCGGCATCCTGATGTTGCTGCTCGCGGTCGCGCTGGCTGTGCTTGCCATGTTCAACAACCAGGGCCGCAACGGTGCCCGGATCACCACCTGGATCGTCGGCGGCATCATGGTCTGCTGCGTGGGCGGTGGCCTGCTCAGCAACGTGGGCGGCGGTTTCAACACCGGTGGCGGCACCGGCGACGGGCCCAGCCCCGACGAGATCCAGCGCCGCCTGGAGGAGGCCCTGCCCTCCTGGGTGACCCCGGTCAGCCTGCTGATCTATGTGCTCAGCCTGATCACGCTGGTCACGGCGCTGGTCCTGCTGGCGCTGCCCAAGGCCAACCCGTTCTTCCGCAAGGCCACCACGGCTTGGGAGCCGCCGGCACCGGGTGCCAGCTACCCGGGTAACCCGCAGGTCCCGGGTCAGCCCGGCTACCCGCAGTCGTCCGGTGAGCCGGGCTATCCGTCGAGTGGGGAGCCGAGCTACCCGCCGCCGACGGACCGGCCGGGCGACACGCCGCCCACGGACCGGCCCGGGTCAACCCCGCCGTCGACGAGTTGACCGCCGGATAGGCGCGACGCCGACGATCCCTCCGAGTAGGTTGCAACCCGACGCCTACCGGAGGGATTCGTCGTGTCGTACCCCGAATCGGCACCGGCCCGCCGGCCCGCCGTCGTCCTGATCGCCGCGTCCGTGCTGTGGGTGATGGCGGTGGCCTCGCTCGCGTACGCCGTGGTCGACCTGCTGGTGCTGGGCGGCACTGTCGACGCGTTCCGCTCCGCCGCCCGCGACACCACGGCGAGCCCGGAGCAGATCGACGACGTGGTGACCCTGCTTCGCGCGTCCGGCGTGCTGTCGGCGGTGCTGGCGGCGCTGTCCGTGCCGGTGCTCGCCGGTCTGGCCCTCGGGCTGGTGGCGGCCCGCAACGGCGCCCGCGTGGCCACCTGGGTGATCAGTGGGCTCGGCGTGCTCGGCGGTTGTTGCAGCGTGGCGGTGCTCATCGGTGAACGGGCCGCGCCACTGCAACTGGGTGCCGACGACCAGGCTCTCGCCGAGTTGCTGGGCCTGGTCGGCGACGCGTACCCGTCCTGGTGGATCCCGCTCAACGCCGGGCTTTCCGTCGGGCAGGTGCTCGGTTACCTTGTAGTAGCCGTGCTGCTGGCCCTGCCGGCGGCGAACGCCTGGTTCGGTCACCGCCGCTCGACCGCGCCCACTCCACCTTCCGCACCGCCCGCGTTCACGTCCGCCCCGCCGGCGCCGCCCGCGCCCCCGTACCCGCCCAGATGAGGACCGCCCCGTGTCGCTCGACCCCACGACTGCCGAGCGTCGAGCACTGATCACCGGGGCCACCGCCGGCATCGGGGCGGCGTTCGCCCGGAGGCTGGCCGCCGACGGTTGGCGCCTGGTGCTTGTCGCCCGCGACGGGGCCCGGTTGGCGGAGATGGCCGGTGCGGTGAGTGCCACCCACGGTCGCGCGGCGGAGACGATCGCGGCGGATCTGTCCACCGACGACGGGTGCGCCATCGTGGAGCGACGGCTCACCGACGGCAGCCCGGTGCACCTGCTGGTCAACAATGCCGGGATCAGCCTCAACAAACCGTTCCTGCGCTCCACCGCGGAGGACGAGGCGCGCCTGTTGCGGCTCAACGTGCACGCGGTCATGCGGTTGACCCTGGCGGCGTTGCGACAGATGGCCGAACGCCGAAATGGGGCAGTGATAAATGTCTCTTCGGTCGCCGGGTTCGGCACGACGATGCCGGGTTCGACGTACTCGGCCAGCAAGGCCTGGGTCACCAACTTCAGTGAGTCGGTTGGCCTGTCGGCGCGGCCGTTCGGTGTCCGGGTGATGGCCCTCTGCCCCGGCTACACCCGCACGGAGTTCCACCAGCGGGCCGGCATCAACATGTCCAAGACGCCCGAATGGATGTGGCTGCGGGCCGAGGACGTGGTCGACGAAGCCCTGCGTGACCTGGGCAAAGGCAAGATGGTCAGTGTCCCGGCCTGGAAGTACAAGGTGGCCGTCGCCGGCATGCGGCATGCGCCCCGTCGGCTGGTCCAGTTGGTCGCCCGGGACACTCGCGGCCGGATCGGCCGCGACGAGCACTGAGCCTCGACCGGCCCACCGGCCCCCGGTGGTCGTTGCCGAGGCGTTGGCGCGCCGCTGTCAGGCCAGTCGCTGAGCGTAGTCGAACATCGCCAACCATCGGTCCCTCGCCGGGCTGATCAGGGTGGACCCCACACACGCCGTCCAGACTTGCGCAGTAACCTCTATCGCCATGGGGGACCACGACGACCTGCGTAAATTCATTACCGACCTGGCCGTGGTCCACGGGCGGGTCGTGCTCTCCTCGGGGCGGGAGGCAGACTGGTACGTGGATCTGCGGCGCGTCACGCTCCATCACCAGGCCGCTCCTCTGGTCGGCCGGGTGTTGCTCGACCTCACCGCCGACTGGGATTACGCCGCGGTCGGTGGCCTCACCCTGGGCGCGGACCCCGTCGCGCTCTCGATGCTGCACGCCGCCGCTCCGACCGGCCGGGCCCTGGACGCCTTTGTGGTGCGCAAGGCGGGCAAGGCACACGGTCTGCAGCGACGGATCGAGGGACCGGAGGTGGCCGGCCGCCGGGTGTTGGCGGTGGAAGACACGTCCACGACGGGCGGAAGTGTGTTGACAGCTGTCGAAGCGCTTCGCGAGGCCGGGGCGGAAGTCGTGGGCGTGGCGGTTATTGTTGATCGAGGCGCCGGCGACGCGGTGCGAGCCGCCGGATTGCCTTACCGGGCGGCCTATACGTTGGCTGACCTCGGCCTTGTGGCGTAAAAGTTTGCCGATTCGGATCTGCTGATATGCAGGCGGATCGATGCTGCTGGTGGAAGGATGGAATACGTGGGAACTGCGTTGGCCGAAATGACTATGCCTCAGATCTCGCCGCTTAACGGCGAGCCGATCGAACGTGCCGATGCCGAGCGTCTCGCCGGGGTCCTCAAGGCCCTTGCGGATCCTGCTCGGCTGCGGCTGCTCAGCCTGATCCAGTCGGCCCCAGAGGGCGAGGCGTGCGTCTGTGACCTGACGGCGCCGCTCGGCCTCTCTCAGCCGACGGTCAGTCATCACCTGCGTATCCTCACCGAGGCGGGCTTGCTGCAGCGGGAGAAGCGCGGTGTCTGGGCGTACTACAGCCTGGTCCCGAGTGCGATCGCGACGATCGCCGACCTGCTGACCCCGCCGCGTAAGCGGGCCACCAAGAAGGCCCGCTGACGTAGGCACTGCACGCCGTCCCGCGCCGGGACGGCGGTAGGCACTGCACGCCGTCCCATGCCGGGACGGCGGTAGGCACTGCACGCCGTCCCGCGCCGGGACGGCGTCCGGTGGCGAGCCAGGGGTGGCGCCACCGGTGGATAACACCTGCTCGTCCCCGGCCGCACCGCCGGAGGCCGGGTCCGACATGCCGACGGCCGACCCCCTCACCAGGGGGCCGGCCGTCGTCGTCGTACGGGGGTTCAGCGGTCCTGGCCGTGCTCCGGGCGCTGCCGGTCGTGCTGGTGCCGGTCGTGGTCGAACGCCTCGCGAGCCGCCTCCACCGCACCGGCGGCGCTGGCCGCCGCGACCACCGCGACCGCCTCGCCGCGCTTGCGGGCGCGCCGGTCGCGAAGGAACTCGAAGAAGATCGGCAACACCGAGATCAGGATGATCAGGGCGACCACCGGCAGGATGTAGCGGTCGATCTTCTCGCCGATGGCGTCGTAGATCTGCTCCGCGAGCAGGTAGCCGATCAGCAGGATGCCGTCCACCCAGAGCACCGCGCCGACGATGTTCCAGAGCAGGAACGTCCGGGCCGGCATGCCGAGCGCACCCGCGACCGGGTTGAGGAACGTGCGGACGATCGGAATGAAACGCGCCAGCACCACGGCCTTCGCCGGGCCGAACTTGTCGAAGTAGTACTCGGCCTTCTCCACGTACTCCTTCTTGAAGAGCCGGGAGTTGGGCCGTTCGAACATCGGCCGGCCATACCGGGCGCCGAGCCAGTGCCCCAGCTGGGCGCCGACGATCGCGCAGATCGGCCCGCCGATCAGCAGTCCAGCCAGGTTGAGGCGGGTGCCGTCGCCGAAGATCGCGTCCGCCACCGGTGACGCGGCGACGCCGGCGAGGAACAGCAGCGAGTCGCCCGGGAAGAAGAAGCCCACCAGCAGGCCGGTCTCGGCGAAGAGGATCACCCACACGCCGATCAGCCCGAAGGTTTGCAGCAGATCCTTGGGATCGAGCGGGTTCAGGGCGACGCTCTCCACGAGAGCGCGAGTCGTCTCAGCTGTGTCCACGGCCACAAAGGGTACCGAAGCCCAGGTCTGGTGCCGCGCCGGACCGGCCCGCACCACCCGCCCGCGTCGTGCGACGCCCCAACGACGGTGCCCCGCCGACCGGGTGGTCGGCGGGGCACCGGTGGTACGGGGTGGGTCAGGCGACGAAGCGGGTCCGGCGGCGCTTGGCCACCAGGTAGCCGCCGACGCCCGCGACGAGCAGCAGCGCGCCGAGGCCGGCGATCAGGCCGGTGGACTGACCGGTGATCGGCAGGCCGCCGCCGTCACCGCTGTCGCCACCGCCCGTGCCGCCGTTGCCGTTGCCGCCCGTGCCGTTGCCGGTGGCCGCGTTCACCACGATCTTGGCGGTGTCGTTGGCCGGCTTCAGGTCCGCGTAGAAGCCGCCCTCACACTCGCACGGCACGTTGACCTTGACCATGCCGGTGGCGTCGGTGACGACCTTGTCGATCCGGAACGAGAACTCGCCGGTCAACTCCTTGCCCACGGGGGCGAACGGACCCGGGTAGCAGCGGTATTCGGCCGCACCGGGGGTGCCTGCCTCGCCCCACTCGGCCTTGTTGCCAGTACGCGGGGCGCACTCCGCCGGCACCGCGACGGCGGTGGTGCCGGTCGGCACCGTCACGTCGACGAAGGTCACGTCGGTCTTGGTGCGGATGCGCTCCAGCGTCGCCGGGCCGTTGTTGCGGAAGCCGAGTGCGGCGGTCAGCACCGCGCCCTTCTTGCCGGTGAACGTGGCACCGACGGCCTCCAGATCAGCCCCGTTCTTGCCGGTGACATCCACCGACAGGGCGCTGTGGTTGTTGCTCGGGTCCGTGTCCGTCTGCTGGGCACGGGCACCACGCGCACCGGCCAACGGGGTCAGCGAGAGCGTCTTACCCGTGCCCTTGCGGGCCGCCGAGGCGCCCGCCTTCGCACGCACGTTGTTGAGGCTCGCGAAGTCCGCAGGGGTCAGCAGCCAGATGTCGCCGGATTCGCTGCCCGGTGCGTAGGCGTCCTTGGCCACCTCGTAGTTGATGGTGGTCGTGGCACCCGAACCCGCCGGAATCGGCTCGTCGAACTCGCAGGCGAGAAGGAAGTCCTCTTCGTAGTAGCAGTTGTCGAAGCGGTCCTTGGCGCGGATGCCGTAATCGGTGTCGAACAGCGCCACCACGGCCTCGACGTCGGTCCTGCCGACGTTCCGCACTGTCAGCGGAACCTGGAACGCGCTACCGGGGGACGCCTCCACCTCGGTGTCAGGCCCGCCGGCCAGGTCGACGCCTTCGCCGATCTGGATCCGGGAGGCGTGGGTGGCGACGGACTTGCCGGCGGACGTCACGCTGATCTTCAACTCGCCGGTGTCGCCGGCAGCGGCCTTGTCGGTCGGCACGATCAGCACGTCACCGAAGAATCCGCCGTAGACCTCGTCGACGACGAAGGGAAGGTGCTCGACGCAGGTCAGAATCCCGGCCCCGTCGGGGGAGCAGTCGTTGCCGGTGCCGCCGGTCAGAGTGACCTTCCCGGTCAACGAGCGGTAGTCGTAGCGGACGCTGACCTCGTTGAGAACGCTCGCCTTCGAGCCGTACAGCTTCGGCTGCGCCTGCACACCAGGTGAGTCGGGGGCGATGGTGACGTTCTGGAAGTACAGGCTGTATTCGACTGCTGGTGCGGCGGCTGCGGCGGGGCTGGCGGAGGCTGCGACGAACGCGCCTGCTACGCCCAGCCCGGCGAGCCAGCGCCGGGTGGAGTGGGTGAGCATGAGGGGGGTTCCTTCAGTTGGGTTCAGGTGGAGCCCGTGGATCTTAAGGAACCGTTAAGGCCGCGTGCAGCCCCGGGAAGCCGCCCGTCCGACAAGACGATCCAAAAGGCTGACGGGTCGGCGGGGCACCGTCGCGGTCGGACGGGTCAGGCGACGAAGCGGGAGGTGCGCCGCTGGGCGAGCAGACAGACGCCCACGCCGGCGACGAGCAGCAGACCGCCGATGCTGGCGACCAGGCCGGTGCGGGGGCCAGTGATGGGCAGTGAGCCGCCACCGCCACCGTCGCCACCGCCTTGACCACCGCCACCGCTCTGAGCCGCGTTGACCACGATCGTGGCCCTGTCGTTGGCCGGTTTGATGTCGTCTTCGAAGGTGCCGCCGCCGGGGCATTCGCAGGGCGCGTTGACCAGGACCGTGCCCCGGGCGTTGGGGATGACCTTGTCGATGCGCAGCCGGAAATCCATGGTGTAGGTCTTTCCGGCCACCAGGAGCATCTCGGAGGCGCACTGGTACGTCCGAGTGCCCGGCCGGAGCTGGCAGTTGGCGGGAACCCCGACGGCAGTGATGCCGGGCGGCAGCTCGACGACCGTGTGGGTGGCGGCCTCCCCGTCCGCGTTCACCTTGTCGAGCGTCGCCGGGCCGTTGTTCCGGAATCCGACGGTCGCCGTGACGACGGCACCGGCCCTGCCCCTGAGCGTGTCGCCGATCGCCGCGAGGTCGGTGCCGTTCCTGCCGGCGACCTTGATTGTCCAACCCGTGTAGTCGTAGCCCGGACCGACGTCGGTCTGGTCGGCCTGCCGAGCCCGGTTGGGCGCCTCGGTGAGGGTCAGCTTCGGACCGTTGCCGCCCGTGGCAGCTCGGCCGCCGACGGCTTCCCGTACGCGGGTCAGGTCCTCGAAGTCGGCCTTGGTCATGAACTCGGCGGAGCCGCCCTGGTTGGTGGGGGCGTAGGTGTCCTTCGCGAGTTCGAGGTTCAGCGTCGTGGACACTCCCCCGCCCACCGGGATCTCCTCGTCGAACTCGCAGGAGAGCAGGTGGTCGCCGGAGTAGAGACAGTTGCTGAACCGGTCCCTGGTCCGAATCGAGTAAGAGAGGTCGAAGACGGCGACGAAGCCCGTGATGGTCTTCTCGCCGGCGTTGGTGACGGCCAGCGGCACGCTGACCTTTCCGCCCGGCCTGGAGGAATGGGTGGTGAACGGCCCGCCGGCCAGGTCCACACCCTCGCCGACGCGGACCCGCGAGGTGTAGCTGCCCCGTTGCCCGCCAGCCGCCTGGAAGCTGACCACGATGTCGCCAGAGTCACCGACCTGCGCGTCCTGGGTGGCGGCCAGGTTCACCCGCCCGGTCACGCCGCGGTAGATCCCGCTGCCAAGAGGCGGCAGCTCGCTGAGGGGGACGCCGAAGCGCTCTTCGCAGACGAGCACGCCGGGCTCCGGTGCGGCACACTCCTGCCCGTCGGCGGGGGTGATGGTGATCTTGCTGGCGAGGGAGCGGTAGTCGTACCGCACGGAGAGGTTGTCGAGGGTCGTCGGCTCGCTGGCGTACAGGAGCAGGCGGGTGGTTTTCGTCGAGCCGACGGCCAGGGTGGTGTCCTGGACGTAGGGCTCGATCTCGGCAGCGGCGACGGCCGGGGTTGCGGAGGCCGCGACCAACGCGCCTGCGACGCCGAGCCCTGCCAGCCAGCGGAGCGAATGCTTGAGCATGGGGTCCTCCCGTGGAATGCAGGTGGCGCCCGTCCAACCTAGGCAGACCCCGGCTCCTCCGACAGCCCTGTCAGATTGATGACTGTCTAACGAACCGAACGGCTGACCAGCTCTGTCGCAACGGACGGCCGGCCTTCCGATGGGTCAGCGGTAGTCGTCCTCGTCGCCGGTCACCACCCGGGCCTGCTCCATCGCGTCCCAGTCGTCGACCTCCAGCCCGCGCTGCGGCGTGCCGTCGACGTCGACGGGGCCGGCCACTGTCGCCTGCTCGACGGCGTCCGCCGGCTCCGCCTCGGGGTCGCGTTCGTCCGGGGCGAGGTGGTCGCCGGGGATGAAGTCCTCGTCGGGCTGACCCATCGTCTCTCCCGGGGGTCTCGGGGCACGGTTCCCACCCACCGTACGGGCTGGACCGGCACCGTGCCCGGAAGCGGAGTGGCGGAATCAGCCCTCGCGGACGTGACCCGGTGCCAGGATGGTGCCGTGGGCTTCCTCATCCGATTGGCGATCACCGCGGTCGCGTTGTGGATAACCACGCTCATCGTGCCCGGGGTCGACGTGCACGGCCGCTCCGGCGGCAACACGGTGCTCACCCTGATCGTGGTGGCGCTGATCTTCGGCGTGATCAACGCGGTGCTCAAACCGATCATCCGGGTGGTCGGCTGCGTGTTCTACCTGCT
This sequence comes from Micromonospora sp. NPDC049171, assembly GCF_040648275.1. Classification (NCBI taxonomy): domain Bacteria; kingdom Bacillati; phylum Actinomycetota; class Actinomycetes; order Micromonosporales; family Micromonosporaceae; genus Micromonospora; species Micromonospora sp. NPDC049171. The sequence continues at coordinate 3,398 of NZ_JBEZDJ010000011.1, read as the reverse complement.
GACCCTGGGCCTGTTCGCGCTGGTGGTCAACGCGTTGCTGTTCCTGCTCACCGACCGGATCGCCCGAGGGCTCGACCTGCCGTTCCAGGTGGACGGTTTCTGGGCGGCGTTCTGGGGAGCCATCGTGATGACCGTGGTCACCTGGCTGATCAGCGTCATCGTGCCGGACAACCTGGACCGGCGGTGAACGGCTAGCACCCGGGTCGGTTGTTCCGGCACGCGCCACCTACGGGATACTGCCGGGCGGAGGACAGCGCGGTCCGGCGCACACGTGAACAACAGCGGCCAGCACGGCCGAGAGTGGTAAGTAAGGAGCGCATCACATGCCCATCGCTTCCCCCGAGGCCTACGCGGAGATGCTGGACCGCGCCAAGGCTGGCCGGTACGCGTACCCCGCGATCAACGTGACCTCCTCGCAGACGCTGAACGCGGCGCTCAAGGGCTTCGCCGACGCGGAGAGCGACGGCATCATCCAGGTCTCCACCGGTGGCGCCGAGTACCTGTCCGGCCCCTCGATCAAGGACATGGTCACCGGCGCCGTGGCGTTCGCCGCGTACGCGCACGAGGTCGCCAAGAAGTACTCGGTCAACGTCGCCCTGCACACCGACCACTGCCCGAAGGACAAGCTGGACAAGTTCGTCCGTCCGCTGATGGCCATCTCGCAGGAGCGGGTGCAGCGCGGCGAGCAGCCGCTGTACCAGTCGCACATGTGGGACGGCTCGGCCGTGCCGGTCGCGGAGAACCTCCAGATCGCCGCCCAGCTCCTCGACGAGGCCGCCAAGGCCAAGATCGTCCTTGAGATCGAGGTCGGCGTCGTCGGTGGCGAGGAGGACGGCGTCGAGAACGCCATCAACGACAAGCTCTACACCACCACCGATGACGGCCTGGCCATGGTCGAGGCGCTCGGCCTCGGCGAGAAGGGCCGCTACATGGCGGCATTGACCTTCGGCAACGTGCACGGCGTCTACAAGCCGGGCAACGTCAAGCTCCGTCCGGAGATCCTCAACCAGATCCAGGAGGCCGTCGGCGCCAAGTACGGCAAGGACAAGCCGCTCAGCCTGGTCTTCCACGGCGGCTCCGGCTCCCTGCTGAGCGAGATCCGCGAGGCCCTGGACTACGGCGTGGTGAAGATGAACATCGACACCGACACCCAGTACGCCTTCACCCGGCCCGTCGCGGACCACATGCTGCGCAACTACGACGGCGTGCTGAAGATCGACGGCGAGGTCGGCAACAAGAAGCAGTACGACCCGCGCGCCTGGGGCAAGGCCGCCGAGGCCGGCCTGGCCGCCCGGGTCGTCGAGGCGTGCGAGCACCTGCGCTCCACCGGCACCACGATGACCAAGTAACGACGCACCACCGACGGCCGGCTCTCCCTCCCGGGGAGCCGGCCGTCGTCGCTCAGACGGTGAGCAGACGGACCGCCTCGTGCACGTCGTCGGTGAGATGGATCGTCGACGACAGGTCACCGAACGGGGACGCGGCCAGCAGCGGACGCAACAACGCCTCCACCGGCAGCTCCGCGGTCCAGTAGCCGCGGTCCAGGAAGATGTACGCCCCGCTGGCGCCGTCAGTGCCGTAGTAGGTCTTCGTGGCCGCCTGGAACACCTCCTGCACCGTGCCCGCCCGCCCCGGAGCGAAGACGATGCCGCCCCGGGCGAGCCGCAGGATGGTGTCCTCCCGGATCGCGTTCGAGAAGTACTTCGCGATCCGACCGGCGAACAGGTTCGCCGGCTCGTGCCCGTACAACCAGGTCGGGATGGCCAGCCCACCGGCCCGCGCCCAGGCGAGGTCGTCACCACCACGCTGCCGGGGCACGCCCGCGTACCGCTGCCGCACCGCCAAGGCGGTGGCCGTGTACCGGTGGTGGTCGGTGAAGTCGGGCGCACCGGCCAACAGGTCGATCGCCTCGGTCAACTCGGCCGCCGGCCGGTCCGCCAGGTAGGCGCCGAGGTTCGCGGCCTCCATCACCCCCGGACCGCCGCCGGTCACCACCAGGCGGTCGGCCCGCGCCAGCTCCCACCCCAGCACGGCAGCCATCCGGTACGCGGGACTGCCGCGCCGCACCGCGTGCCCGCCCATGATGCCCACCACCGACTGCGGCCCGTGCCGGGCCAGCCAGATCCGGGTGGCGTCGGCCAGCGCATTGTCCACGCCGTGATCGTGCAGCCGCTGACCCAGCGCCTCCCGGACATCCGGCAGCGCGCCACCGTGCGCCCGGAAGTGGTCGTACACCCGGGTGTCGTACATCCCGGTGAACCCGCCCTCGGCGAACCCGGCGGCCAGGTCTTCCGGGGTGTAGAGGTGCGCCGGCTGGGTCGGGTACGGCAGCCCCGAGAATGGCGGCACCACGTTCGCGCCGCGCCGGACCAGGTCGGCCCCGACGTCCCGGGAGGCGAACCGGCAGCCCACGAAGAGCGTGCCGGCGACCTCGATGCCGGTGAGGTCGGGCACCGGCGCCAGGTCGAGGCGCAGGCCCTGCACGGTCAGCCCGGTCAGCCGACCGGTGGCCAACTGCCGATCGAACTCGTCACGGGTCTGGATCTCGTCGGTGTGCAGGTGCGGCTCGATGACGTCCGCGGGAGGTGGGGTCGGCACCCGGCCATCCTGCCCCTGCGCCGGGGCCGGCCAAACCTCGGGCCTGGGGTGTAACCGACAGGAGCCCGGTGACCGAGGCCACCGGGCTCCTGCGTTACCGGTTCCTGGGGAGGCTCCGGACCATTAGTTGTAGTGCAAAAGGTCCGGCGGCGGCATAGGCCGCAGGCGTGACCAACTCCTCAGCCGTTCAGTGGAACGCGCCGGCCGGCCCGCTCGCGTGTCGCCCTGTCCAGCGGGTTGAATGGGGCGATGCAGAACCTTTTGCCAGAGCCACCGGCCACCCGCCTGCCCGCGAACGACGAGGCCGACGCCGCCCTGGCTGCCGCCGAGCAGGCCGGCACCGAGGAGGCGTTCGCCAGCGTGGCGGCCGGCTTCCCGACCTTCAGTGCGGCCTGGGCGGAGCTTGCCGCCCGGTCGTTCGCGCAGGGCCAGGTGGTGACCGCGTACGCCTACGCCCGCACCGGCTACCACCGTGGCCTCGACCAGCTGCGCCGCAGCGGTTGGAAGGGGCACGGCCCGGTGCCGTGGTCACACGAGCCCAACCGGGGCTTCCTCCGCTGCCTCTACGTGCTGTCCCGAGCGGCGGACGAGATCGGCGAGGCCGACGAGGCGGCCCGCTGCGCCCAGTTCCTGCGCGACTGCGACCCGGAAGCGGCGGACGCGCTGGCGAGCAACTGACCCGCACCGGCGGCCGGCCCGACTCCGGCGCCTTGGCACCGTCGGCGGTGGAGTTGCCGGCGATGGCGAGGGGCTTGCCGCTGTTGCGGTTGACGATGCGGTAGGTGCCGGCTGCGGGCCCG